>JACAAW010000152.1 GCA_013377115.1 Bacteroidota bacterium
ATTCATCTGGAATTATCATTGAATTTGGTTATACTTTGTTCCCAAATCCTGCAACAGATATTATTTATATTCAAATCGAAAATAAAAATACACCGATAAGCATAGAAATATTCAATTCAAATGGACAGAAAATAATTGCTCAAGAATTTGAATACAATACAGATTTAATAAGTGCAGTTTGTCAACCAATTGAAATAAAAAATCTTGTTCAAGGTATGTATTTTATGAAAGTTACTTGTAATGAAAATATCACACAGAAGAAGTTTATCGTATATTAATTAATAAAATCAATAATAATCAAAACAAAAACTATGAAAAATCGAAATTTATTAATCTTAATCGTTGTATTTTTCTCAATTATTGCTAAAGTAAATGGACAACAATGGGGTTTGTATACTCTTTATGCAACAAAAAATGGTTCTGTGGCATACTTATGCGATACCAATGGAACCAATTATAAAACATGGACATTCAGTTCAACAAAAAAAACTGCCTATTCCACTTATTTGATTCCAGGTGATACAATTGTTAGAACATATAAACCTGCTGCAAATACAACATGGAATACTGGTCCTTGTCATGGTGCAATTCAGAAAGTTGCTTGGGATGGAACTGTTGTTTGGGATTGGACTTATTACCAAGCTGGAACCTATTGTCCTCATCATGACATTTGTCCGCTTCCAAATGGAAATGTATTAATGATTTGTTATGATGCAAAAACTTCGACAGAAGCTGTTCAAGCAGGTTTATCCTCAAATGCAGCAATCTATTCTGAAAAAATAATTGAAGTAAAACCCACCGGAGCCACCACTGGAACGATTGTTTGGGAATGGAAATTATGGGATCATTTGTGTCAAAATTTTGATGCTGCTAAAAGTAATTATGTAACATCCATTGTAAATAATCCACAATTAATGAATATTAATTATGCTGGAACTGGAACATTACCAGATCGTTACCATATGAATGGAATTGATTATAATGAAAGTCTCGACCAAATTGTGGTGAGTATGCATTTTATGAATTCAGCGTTTATTATTGATCACAGCACAACAACTGCTGAGGCTTCTAGCCATACAGGAGGAAATTCGGGAAAAGGTGGCGATTTTTTATATAGATGGGGAAATCCAGCATCTTATGGAGCAACCGGATCAACAATATTTAATGTAATTCATGATGCCCATTGGATTTCAAGTGATAATCCAAATTTCCCAAATTACCTATGTGGTTTTAACAATAATAATGCAACAATGCCAGCAAGTCAATTTTCGAAAGTTGATATTTGGAATCCGCCATACGATGGTTATAATTATACTATTACTCCGGGATTAGCATATACTCCATCAACTTATGATTATGAATTTGTTTCCGCTTTTAAATCTACCAATGAAGGCAATTCACAACAGTTACCTAATGGGAATATGCTTGTAAATAATTCCTTCGGAAGTGTATATGAAGTAAATGCTTCAGGGACACAATTGTGGACAAAAGCAACAAATTCTTCTCATGCTTATCGCTATACAAAATGCTATGTTAGAGGTCCACAGGTAACTGCTGGGTCCTCACTAACCACTGTAACTGCAGGGACTCCTATTACATTGAGTTCTAACGCAACTTCTGTCACAGAAACAAGTCCATCTTACACTTATTCATGGTCTTCAATTCCAGCAGGCTTTACTTCAAGTTCGCAAAACCCAACTGATGCTCCAACAATGACAACAACTTATTTAGTGACAATTACTGATAATACTGTTGGTTGTTCGGATACAGCTTCTGTAACGGTTAATGTTGGTGTAGGAATTAATGAGGAAATAAATAGTGCAAATCTTGTTTTGTACCCAAATCCCACAACTGGAATAATTAATATTTCTGATGTAAATTCAGTAGGCGATTTTGAATTAAATGTTTTTAATGCTTATGGAAAATTAGTATTGAACTTGAAAAATAGCAAAACTGTTGATTTGTCAAATTTTTCAAACGGGATTTACTACCTTTCGATTCAAATTGAAAATGAAAGAGCTATTAATAAAAAAATTATTCTAATAAAATAACTAATAAAACAGATATGAAAAAACTATTAAGTAAGTTAATCATTATTGTCCTTATTCTTTCTGGAGGTACTGCAAAATCACAGTATTTTACCAATTACACAACTTTAGATGGACTGCCTGACAATTTTATTGTTGGTGGAGTGGCTGTTGATAATGATAATAATAAATGGTTTGGCACTGCTGCTGGCGTTGCTTTATATGATAATTCAATATGGAAGTCATTTACTACCGCTGATGGACTAATTGATAATTATTCTACTGCTATTGCTGTTGATAAAGATAATAATGTTTGGGTGGGAACCAATTTAGGCGTAAGTAAATTTGATGGAATCACTTGGACTTCATACACCGTAGCCGATGGTTTAATTGATAATGCAATTGTTTATATTGCAATTGATTCCGATAGCAGTGTTTGGTTTGCAACATCGATAGGTGCAAGCAGATACAAAAATTCTGTTTGGACAGATTATACTACGGTTGATGGATTGCCCACTGATGTTTTGACTTATATCGGTGTTGATAACGCTACTGGGGATAAATGGTTTGCTACTCAGATGCAAGGAGTTTCAATGTTTGATAATTCCATTTTTACGAATTATAATGTTTTGACAATGGATAGTTTGCTTGATAATAACGTTTTTGCTGTTGCAGCGGATCAAGATGGACAAAAATGGATTGGTACCTGGTATGGAATTACTTTACTCGACAACGCAAATAATTGGGTTGAAAATATTCGTTTTACCGATGGGCTTTATAACGATTATGTTAGAGATATTAAAGTCGACGCCAATAATAATATTTGGGTTGGAATGTTTGCTGATTATAATCTTGATGGTGGTATTTCTGGTTTTGACGGAACCAATTGGTACTCTTATTCAATAGGAGAGGGCTTGGTTGATAAACAAGTTATTCGTTTGGCAATTGATAAAACAAATAATGTTTGGATTGCAACTGGTAATGGAGTTTCGAAAATGTCGGCCGATGAATTAGGAGTTGGAACCAATGTTTCAGAAGTTGTATGTAGTGTTTTCCCAAATCCAGCTGCAGATGTAATTAATGTAAGTGTAAAAGGGATAAAAGTGAATACCATTAAATTAATCAATACAATGGGTAAAGAAATCCTCCAAACATCAAAGATGAGTATTAATGTAAAGGATGTTTCGAATGGAGTTTACTTTTTGAAAGTTGTTTCCGATAAAGAAGAAGTCGTAAAGAAAATTATAATTAACCATAACTAAAATAAAAAGGGCTATTTATTAGCCCTTTTTATTTAATTGAAAATTTAGAATAGCATTAATCTTTAGCAGCATCGCTCACAATTTCTTCATTCAATTCGATTATTTTGTACATGTAGGTTGGAAAATCCATAGAAAGAGGGGAGACATCTGCAAAATAATCATCTCCACGATACAGTTCTATTTCCTTTTTCTCTTTATTCACATTAAATGCCAATTGACCTGAGAAGAAATGTGAGTAATTAAAATAATATAAATTATAACCTTCTGGTTGTGCAATTACCTGGTTTTTTTTGTTGAATAATTGAGATCCTGTTTTTATTAGAATATTTTTTCCAATACCATTGTCATCATCAACATCCATTTTGGTGGTGCAATTATATAATTTAAAACTTTTTGGTTTTTTTCCTCCTAAACTTGGATGATTTAAATTTACCCATCTCAAAGAAATATCTGAAAATTGCGTATAAAAAGAACTAATTTCTAAGTCAAGTTCGAAACCCAATGGTTTTACGATGAAATTTTTCCAACCTTTATCCTGATAATTATATGGAAATCCAACAAATAAATGGGTAATAAAAACATCCTTATGGGCATTTAGTTCGTAAATAAAGGCTTTAAAGTCCTCACCGAAATTTTCCATTTTAGTTCCAGGTAATCCTTTAACATTTTTATGTTCAGTGAAAATGGATTCTAAGTTTTTTTCTGATATCATATCTAAATTTTTGGGGGTTTATAGATTCAAAAATAATTAAATTATAGATTGGTTATTTACTTGTATAGTTTTTTTAAAATTTTCGAAGGCTATTATTTCAAAAAAAAAGCGGAATCCTATGTTCCGCCTTTTAAGAATGAAATTTTTATTGTTATTTTTTTACAATTTCTACTCGTCTGTTTTTTGATCTTCCTTCTTCGGTTCTATTGTCGGAAACTGGTTTCTCTTGACCCCAGCCAACTGAAGATAATCTGGTCTTGTTGACTCCTTTTGCAACAAGGGCATCCATCACTGATTTCGCACGGTCGTTAGATAGTTTTTTATTGCTGGCAGCATCTCCTACATTATCTGTATGTCCTTCAATACTGATTTTTAGACTTGGATCAGTATTTAATAACTCGTATATTTGATCAACAATTGGAAGAGATTCCTTTTGAATGGCAGATTTTCCTGTTTCGAAAAGTATATCAAGAGCAATAAAGCCATCTTTTTTTAATGCTTCAAGCATATCATTTGCAGTAATATCTTGTTTCATTTCTTCAATTTCTATAATAGTAAGAATATATGATTCTGCAACATCTGAAGCCGCATCAATGCCCAACCATATTGATTTCCCTCCTGCTTTACAAAATAGAGTTGCATATTGTGAGGCCAAATAAATTCTTTTTACACCATATTTCACAAGAGCATTTTCATAATTCTTCACAACTTGGTAAAAAGAATATGCTTGTTTTCCACCTTCTGTATTAAAATCATAAGTAACCATGGTTTTATATCCTTCAATGGTTTTTGTATTTCCATCAGCCATTGCTAAATCAGCAATACCATAGTTTTGAGAACATTCTCTAATCGTGTAATTTGGCATCCGGTTAAAAAGTGGATGATCTTTACATCCTTCTGCATCTTGAGCAAAGCTTGCAGTAATAAATAAAAAAAATACTGAAATGGATAAAAAAAGTCTGTTCATTTTTTTTGTTTTAAAAATTAATATTTGTTTTCACTTTTATTTAAAAAAAAGCCTGTTTTTTGACATATATGGATCATTGCTTTTCGAGGTGCAATTTACAAAAAAAATAAATTGAATTAAAGCATGGAAATAATTAATGAATAAATAAAAAAGTCATTCATTTTAAATGAGTTTATTGAATTCAAAAAGATAAAGATGCTTGAAAATCAGGTAATTCCTTATAGTTTCGATCGAAGATATTCCACATATTTCGAATTTTTCTCGTTTTCAAATGGGAATTTTATTTCATTTGCATATTTATCCATTATATCTAATAATTTCTTCGCTTTTGTTTTTTCATGGTTGCTGATAAATTCATTCACTTGTAATAAAAGGACGTATCTAAAATACTCAAAAAGACCAATCTCATCTGGACTATTTTTATTTAAATATTTTGAAAGCTGCAAAAATTGAATCATTGAATTATTGTAATCCTCAGAGTTTATGATTGGTTTCTTATTAGTAAATACCTTATCAACAATAATTGATGAGGTTAGATGATTCGTTAGGTTTAATCTTTGATCTTCACTAAACCCGAAAGTGAAAAAAATGTCTTTTTCAAATCTATTTTGTTTTAACAGACTTAAAAATACTCTATCTCCACGAAAAATATATTTTTCGTAATAAGTCGGTTTTACTGTCCAAGAAAAATTCCCAATTGTTATAAGAGAATCTTTCCAACTTAAATATTCCATGGTATCCAGGACCGAATTGGGCAGATCAAATTTAATGATGTTGTTTTTTGAAAGATAATTTGGATACCATTTGGTGTTAAGCAAGCTTATGTCAATGACTTTAACATCAGTGCGATAAGCCTGGGAAATCTGTAAATACCAAAGTGGAATTGTAAAGTTGTCACCAGAAGAAATTAGTATTGAATTTGGACTACAAGCATCTAAAACTTTCTTGTTTAATTCAAGAATAAAATCCCCAAATCCCCCTCGTTTTTTCCCTTCTTTAAAAGCCCAAATGGCCGAATCAGATTTATTATTGTGCCAATAACTCATCGCTAAAGATCCCCATTCAGCCGAAATTTTGGAATATGGATCGAGAATGACAATTTCTCCGTTATATTTGGGACTTAGTTTGATTACTTTCTCAAGTTCCTCACTTGATTTAATAACTAATTCCGGATTCATAGCAATCATACTTCTTCCGTCCCTAGAATTAATCCTGCTATAAGCATAACCTAAAAAATATCTCGCTTCTGAATTATTAGGATTAATTTTTATGGCATCATTTAATAATTCTACGATTCTATAATAATTAAAACTGTCGAGTTCCTGTTGATCAAAATTTCTTTCAATTTTGAATAAAACCTTAGCACTGTCCAATAGGTTATAAAAATTTTCTTTTTGTCCATACCCTTCAGACAGAACAAAAATTAGTAGAATTGTAATAATTTTTTTCATTTGGTTTGATATTATTCCTACAAATATAAATTTAAAATAAATGTAAAAATAGGTCAAATTCAATTATTTGAAAAATATATTTTTATTCTAAATGAGTTTTTATTATTTGATTTGATGGAATAAAAAAAATGGAGAATATTGATTAATACCAACTCTCCATCTTTTTTAAAAATGATTTGTAAAGGTTTGAATTGAGGTTTTAATGTCTTATTTCAATTTTATTCACATAAACGTTGGTTGGGGTATTCGATAATAAATAATAGAGGCCAATACTCAAATTCGAGGTATTAATGATTGTGGATTCTGCATCCACTTTTTCTGAATACACCACCTGACCAGAAATTGAAATGATTTCAATAGAGTTTAATATCTCGTTGTTTTTACTAACAATATTTATCAAATCTTTGGTGGGGTTAGGGTAGACCAAAATAAAATCATTTTTTTGTTGGCAACCTCTATAATTGATGATATCTGAAAATGTGAACCTTCCGTCAAAATCGGTTTGTTTGAGACGATAATAGGAGTTTTCATTAAAAGGATAATTATCATTGAAATAATATTCTAAATTGGAATTGCTATTTCCGGCACCTTTCATTTTGGTTACAAATTCCCATGTTTCACCATTGGTACTTTTTTCGATGGTAAAATAATCATTATTAGTTTCGCTGGCTGTTTTCCAGCTGAGGTTTGCGATTTCGTTAATGCAATTTGCTTCAAAACTCATCAATTCAATTGGAAGCAGGTTTTGATTTTCAAAAGCGCCCATATCCGTTGTAGAAGTACGAATTGTTCCTTCAATATCAGTTGATGGAGCTCCAGAGGTTGTTCCGGAATTGTAACAAGGAGAACTTGTACTTATATGTAAATCTCCACTTGTTGTTGGTGCTGTTAATGGATCAATTGGAGTTATGAATAATGGATTACTATTTATATTACCTGTTCCGCTAAAACCGCCTTCAATATCTGAATAGGTAATTGTTCCACCACTAATGTAATCATTTTTGCTTGAGATATGATTGGTGTATACAATACAATTAGACATGGTTACACCACCAGAGGAAATTGAATTATTAATAATATTATATTTTCCATAATTTCCAGAAAATGTGCAATTGGTATAACTAATATTTGATGTGCCACCACTATAACAACTGTTGTTTACAATCATGTTAGCTTCTGATTTATTACCGGAAATGACACAATTAATAAATTGCGGAGATACAGTGCAACCAACAGTCCAGCTATTAATATTGCATATTGCGGCCCCTTGTCCATAACTATGATTTCCTATTATTTTGCAATTTCTATAAACCGGACTAATATCAACCACCATATTATTATTTGCCTGCAAAATTCCAGCACCCCACCAAAACGGATAACCACTGCTTGTTTGGTCTGCATTATAGCCGTTAGATATTGTAAAACCATCTAATAAAGCTGTATTATTAACCGTTGTTCCATAAATTGAGATCACATGAAGCGAATTGTCTGTATTAACTCCAACTGTTCCAATATCACCACTTAAAATTGAGGAGTTGGAAGATAGATTTCTCTGACTTGATATGGTTTCTGTTCCAATAAAACCTCCAAAAATTTGAACTGAACTTTTTAATGTGAAACTTTTAGTTCTGTCGGTTCCAGTGGTTGGTTTATAAGTACCTGCACCAACCCAAATGCAAGTATTGCTGGAATTATTAATTGCATCCTGCAAATCGATTGTTCCATTGGCATCTCTGTCAAGGGATCCAGCAATTGCATTTGCCCAGCTATCGCCACTAAAAGTTCCTGCACCTGTTGAGGTGACATACTTTCCAACCAGATTTCCAACAGTAATGGTATTGCTACTTGCACTTGTGCCACTTGCATTAATTGCTCTAACTCTGTAATAATAAATGGTACCGGCGGTTAAACCTGTGACACTATATGTTAATACACTTCCAACAGATAAATTATTGTATCCAGTAATATTTGTTGTAAAAGTTGGGCTTGTAGAAACATCAAGATAGTAGCCAGTTGCAGTTGCGGCAGCATTCCAATTAGCTGAAAATCCTGTATAGGTAATATTCGTTGCAGAAGTGGCCACTGGCGCAGCAGGAGCTCCAACAGCAGTGACACCACAAATTGCTAAAATTGCGGTTCTGCCCACGGTAGAAGACTTGGTAAATTGAATGCTGTTTAAAATCTTTGTATTATAAGGGGATCCTAATGTGATTACATTGTCATAAAGCCTAGGGTTGTCGGAGTTTCCAGAGAATTCGTCTGGACCCATATCATCTCCATCGTCAATTCTAGTAACTCTCCCAATTGATTTAATTGCATAATTAGATCCCCAATACCAATCAGGAACTGAAAATGATTGAGAGGTGCTGGTTCCATCACTAAAATTGAGTTGCAAAGTGAAGGTTGATGCACCCTCGGCACTGGCACCTAGAAAAGCTATTTTTGCAAAAACTCCAGGAGTTTGA
>JACAAW010000153.1 GCA_013377115.1 Bacteroidota bacterium
GTCTCATGATAAAAAAGCTTAAAAATATTTTTTCATTATTGTTGGTGGTAGTTTTATTCGCACCTTCAATAGTTAAGCTTGACCATCATCACGAAAAGTACTTTTGTAATGCCCAAAACGAAAAGCATTTTCATAATGAACATGAAAAATGTATCGTATGTAATTTTGAATTCTCTGTTTTTTTAACAGAAAAAAACAACATCGTTTCGGCAAAAAATGAACTAATCGATTCTTATAAAGATTTTTTCAAATCAAGCCAATTTAACAACCTTTCTAATTATTCATTTAAATTACGTGGTCCTCCCAATTTTACAAATATCATTTAATTAACACTATCTCGTGTAATTCTTATTTGTAAAATTTAATCGTAATAATAATGAAAAAAACGTTCATTTTATGTGCGATGGCATTATGGTATCATACTGTATCCGCACAGAACAAAATATCGGGAAAAATCACCGATCAAAACAATGTTCCATTAATTGGAGCTACCATTTTCCTTCCAGAAATTAATAAAGGCACTGTTTCTAATGAAAATGGGAATTATGAATTGGTAAATTTGCCAAACGGGAAACTCAAAATTCAGTTTTCATTCATTGGTTATACGAACCAAATTGAAACGGTTTTGTTATCTGGTAAAAGTATCGAAATAAATAAACCTCTCAGTATTTACAATGTTGAGTCTGAAGAAATTGTAATTTCAGGAGGGTACAACTCAACCCAGCATGGAAACGCAGTGAAAATTGAAACTCTAAAAATGAATCCCTTAGATTTAAAATCGTCTCCAAATTTTACCGAAATGTTGACAAAAATACCAGGTGTTGACATGATTTCTAAAGGAAACGGAGTTTCAAAGCCCGTAATTCGTGGTCTTTCCATGAATGATATTTTGGTATTGAACAACGGCGTTCGTTTTGAGAATTATCAATATTCCAGTCATCATCCGCTTGGAATTGATGAATTTGGAATTGAAGAAGTTGAAGTAATAAAAGGTCCGGCATCTTTGCTTTATGGTTCTGATGCTATTGGCGGAGTTTTGAATTTTATTAAAGAAAAACCTGCACCAGTTGGAACCATTGCTGGTGATTATAATTTGCAGCTATTTTCAAATTCATTAGGAATGACTAATAATTTGGGCATAAAAGGAAGTTCAAAAAAAGTGTTTGGTGGCATTCGAATTGGTCAAAAAAGCAATGCTGATTTTATGCAGGGTGGAGGGGCTTATGTTCCAAATTCGAGATTTAATGAATATTCTGTAAAATCAAATCTTGGGATTACAGGAAAAATCGGAGTTTTTAAGTTGTTTTACGACTATAATCAGCAGAATTTAGGATTAGTTGAGGAAGAAGCCTTTTCATTGGTAAAATCCGGAGAAAGAAATTGTACTGCCTATTATCAAAAGTTAAACACGCATTTATTGTCTTCTCAAAATAAATTGTATTTGGGGAAATTCAAAGTTGACATTAATTCTGCTTATCAAAATACAGAATTGATTCATTTTGCTGAGGAAAATATTTATGAAATTCAAATGGGGCTTTCTACACTGACTTATGAAACAAAATTGTATTTACCATCCAATGAGAATTCAGAATATATTTTTGGATTTCAGGGAATGAATCAAATCAATACGAATTTGAACAATCGGGGAACAAAATTATTGCCGGATGCAACAACAGATAATTATTCAGCTTTTGGTTTATTGCAACATACTTTTTTTAAGAAACTTAAATTGCAAACTGGAATTCGATATGACCATAAAACAATTATTTCGCAATCAATAGGAATTGCTGATTCCTCTAATTACCGTGAAGCTTTGAATAAGAATTACGGTAGTTTTAGCGGTTCTATTGGAGCCACTTTGCAAATTACCGAAGAGTTGCTTTTCCGGATGAATGGAGCTTCAGCTTATCGGACACCAAATTTAGCGGAACTTACTTCAAATGGTCAACATGAAACCCGTTATGAAATTGGAAACAAAAATCTGGTTCCAGAAAATTCGTTCGAATTTGATTTTAGTACTCATTTTCATAAGGACAATTTTACTTTTGATATTGCTGCTTTTTACAATTTGATAAATCATTATATTTTTATCAGTCCAACTGGCGATACCACAACAACAGGAATAAGTATTTTCAAATACAAGCAAAGCAATTCCTATTTATATGGTGGCGAAGCAGGTTTTCATTTCCATCCAAACTTAATAAAATGGTTGAGTATTGAACCAACATATTCTTTTGTAATTGGAAGACAAGAAAAGGGTGATTATTTACCATTTATTCCTGCACATAAACTTAATTGTGAACTTCGAGCTGAAAAAAGCAAAATGGGATTTCTTCATAAAGCATTCTTTTCATTAAATACCAACACCGCTTTTGAACAAAATAAAATTGCAATAGATGAAAGCAAAACCAATGGTTATTCGCTATTTGATTTGGCGATAGGAGGTAATCTTAAAATGAAAAATCAGTTAATTTCTATTGTGATAAGTTGTAATAATATTTTTGATACAAAATATATTGATCATTTATCAACACTTAAAGAAGTCAATTTGTTTAATCCCGGACGAAATATTTCATTAACTTTGAAATTGCCCTTTGGTATAAAAAATAAATAAGAAATAAAATGCTTCATACACTCAAAACCAGCCAATTTGTCAAAACCGATATTGAAACCGTTTGGAAGTTTATCCGTTCGCCGAAAAATCTTGCAACCATTACTCCTCCGAAAATGGGTTTTGAAGTAATCAATGAAAAAGATGACCTTGATGAAATGTATGCTGGTCAAATTATTGAATATTACGTGAAGCCAATTTTTGGAATTAAAATGCATTGGGTAACGGAAATAACACATGTAAAAGTTAATGAATATTTTGTGGATGAGCAGCGTTTCGGACCATACGCATTTTGGCATCATAAACATTTCTTAAAAGAAGTAGAAGGTGGGATTGAAATGACCGATATTATTCACTATAAAGCACCTTTCTGGATATTTGGTAAGATTGCAAACGCATTATTTATCAAAAAACAATTGAAAGCCATTTTCGATTATCGTTTTAATAAAATCAACGACTTGTTTCAGTAATGTAACATTTAAGAAAAATATAAGGATGAACTATGGTAAGTGTATATCTAGTGTATATCAACTGTATATATAAAGAATGGAAAGTGTATGGAATATCCATATCATAAATTAGATTCTTATGAATAAAATTTAAGAGTTTTTTTTAAATTCCGTCGATAAAATAGACTATATTTGTTTCGAAAATAAAATGATTTTAGATATTTTATTTGAAGAATCGAAAATAAACATTTTTATTAAACAAGTGCGGAGTCAGCACTTAAATCACTGACATAAAAATTGATGAAATCAAAACTACTTTTAACGCTATTATTAGTTTCAATTTTTGGGTTAAATATCCAAGCACAAGTAAATCTTGTTTTGCAGCCAGGTTCTGAAGGAAAAGATGCTGAAATAGGCAGTCTTGTTCCTACAACAAATTATGGTAGCAGCATAAAAATCAATCCTTATGCGTGGACTCAAAGTGGTTATCTTAATGTTGTGAGACCATTAATTGAGTTTGATTTATCTTCAATTCCTGAAGGGTCAGTTATTATTGATGCAAAATTGTCTTTTTACTATTTTGCCCATGTTGCTCCTGCAAATGTTCACAGTGGAAGTAATGCCTTGGTAATTCAAAGAATTATTACAGAATGGATTGAAAATACAGTTACCTGGAATAATCAGCCATCTGTAACTACAGTAAATCAAGTTTTTTTACCACAAAGTACCTCTAATACTCAAAATTATTTAGATATAGATGTTACAAGTCTTTTACAGGACATGATTGATGATTCACTAAACTCTCATGGTTTTTTGATTAAATTACTTGCTGAAAATCCATTGGCAACAGTGATTTTAGCTTCTAGCGATCATACCAATAGTGCTCTTCATCCAAAACTTGTTATCAATTATAGTCCAACTGGAGTCAACGAGATAAAAAATAAAATTAATGTTTCAATTAACCCTAATCCATTTAAAAATTCATCTATTTTGGAATTTGAAAATCCCAATAATGAAAGTTTTACTTTTAAGTTGTTTGGTGTTGATGGTCATTTGATAAAAACCATTTCTGATGTTAAAACCAATAAAATAAAAATTGAAAGGGAAAACTTACCAGCAGGATTGTATATTTATCAATTGAGAAATAAAGAAGGAATTGGACAGACTGGGAAATTGGTGATAGAATAGGATATTTAAAAATATGGCATTTAAAAAAAATAAAAGCCTGAGATTTTCTCAGGCTTTTTAATTGCATTTAGAATTTATAACAATCCATTTTTGTTGGCTCTTTCATATAATATAACTTTCCGTCAATCATATCAACATCATAAATTGGATCTTTATCCTTGCCAATTTGGATGGTATTTAGAATTTCGCCTGTTAATTTACTAACCTGAACTAATTTGATATTTTTGCTTGCTTCGGCCGTCATGATTAACATATAAGAAGGTGTTTCAGAAGTAGCTTTGAATCTTTGATTGGCTTGTTGGATAAAATTCACGGTGTAACCAACGCCTGCAGCAGCAGCTTCACCAAACATCACCGAGGCGCCAGCTGTTACATCTTTTGCAATTTTTGAATCAGCATCTTTTACTTTAATACTTTGTGAAGCACCGCCAAAAGCTGCCGAATATGCGGTTAATGCAGCAGTGCTATATGCAGCACGAACTGCTGATGCGATTAGTAAAGCCTTTTTAAATCCTGATACACCTGGAGCAGGAAAGTATTTGTTAAATTTTATTGTTCCAGAAAGATCCATTAAAGCAATATTTTGATCAGATTTTAGAAGAATACCTTTTTCTGTAATTTCAATTCCATTAGGGTCTTCTTTGACACCAAATTCAATTGCAACAGTGTTTATAGCCTTTACTGCTGTTTCGTTTAAATTCATCTGATAAACAAAACCGTCTTTTGTATTGAAAATAAATATTTTATCGTTTCCACTTGCAATTAAGTTCGCACCTCCTTTGAGTGATTTTTCAAAAAACCATTCTCCAGTTGAGGTGTTTAATAAATTAGTTTCTTCGGAAGTTCCAATTAAAATTCCACCAGAAAGAATTTCAGTATAGGAAACAACTCCCTTAATTTTTGAAGCCTTTTCAAATGTAAACAATCCGGTAGAAGGATCAAGAATATTTATTGTGCTATTTCCGCCATTATCGCTGGCAATAAGGATTTTTCCATCCTTTAGTGGAGCCATCCCGGATGCAGGTCCCTTTAAACTTAGGCCTTTACCTTTTTTTCCTAACATCGAAGTTCCATCTTCATAATTAAGCATATTGATATTTCCGTTATTTGAAGAGCAAACAATCAATCCTTGCTCAGCAGCGAAAGTCAATCCTAATGGGTATTGTTGTTCAATAACACTTTGCCATTTATATGCTCCTGTGTTCAAATTAAATGCCATGTAAATTGCATGGTAGGTAACTGTTGTGGTTTTTACCCCTTTTGAATCGGTTGATGTTGATTGAATCTTTTTCTGAGCTGCAATGACAAACATATCTGGTTTGCTTGGAGGGATAATCAATTGAGCCATCAAATCTTCTTTAGAAAGCATTTTTCCAACCATTCCTTCTAACATCCCAAAAAGAGATGAAAAATTTGCCATTTTTGGATCAATACCAACTTTCCATATTTCGTCACCAGTTGATGCTTTTATTTTCATCGCGTAAAAAGCTGAAGTAATTAAAACTTCATCGTTGCCTAGATCTTTTACTCCAGAAGTTAAACTAAATCCACCACTTTTTGACCACAATTTTTTTCCAGTTCCCATATCAACCATAACCAATTCCAAATTTTTACTGCCGGCTGGGAGACCAGTAATTAATATTTTATTGTTTTTATATAAAAAATATTTATCATTTACTTGTTGAATTCCAGCACCTTTCGAACTGAAAAGAATTTTTCCTTCGAAAGGGTTAATGATGCAGAAATTACTTCCTCCATCATTTGTTGAGACTGATAAAAAAGGAGAATTGCTAACTGGTTCATAAGTGGATTCTGAAGCATTTTTAAGTTCTGGAATCACCCATAATTCTGCTCCAGTGTTTACATCAATTCCATAAAGACCATCGTTGGTGCATGCAATGAGTTGTCCAAGGGGAGTTACTTTTTGCCATAGAATTGAAGATTTTGTTACTTTTGACCAAAATGGCTCGGTGTTACCAGCTCTGATTCCCAAAATGGAACCAGTAAGAATAATGGCTAAAAATAAAATTTTAATTTTGCTGCTTTTTTTCATGGGATAATTTTTTAGTTTAGAGGTCATTATTGTAATTTTAAGGTATAAAATTATAAATTTTTTTTTAATTATCTATTCTAAATTTGAATTTACTAATTTTGCTTCAATAACTTTTAATATGGAATCAAAAGAAAACCAAACTCATTCAATATCAAGCTGGATTGAATTCGTAAATGGATCTTCGGCAACGCAGTTAGAAAAAGAAAAAAAAATCATTGAATTACGCCATTTTGAAAGTTTTACTATTGCATTAAAAAATGTCGGAATTATCAATGATATTAAAGAAATGGAAATTTCTGAAATAAGAAATGGACCTGATTTTGTAATATTGCTCAATAACGAGAGGATAGGGGTTGAAATAACAAGAGTTTTTAATAGTGCTGCTGAATCCATTAATATTAGGAAAGCTATTTTACGGGAAACTACCAAAATATTTGAGGACAAATATCCAGGAGTAAACCTTCTTGTAAATATTGGATTTACAAATAATTTTGATGAAAAACAAAATGATACCGATAGTTTCAAAAATGAATTGGCTGATTTCATTCATTCCTATTCTTTAACAAATGATTCTTGGTCAAAACCCAAATATATTGAATCCATTTTTTGTATCAAACATTCCAAACTCAGTTTCGATTTATCTGGTGCTTATTCATCGAGCGAATTGAGTTCGACAAATATTAACAACTCGATCCACAAAAAGAATTTGAAAATAAATTCCTACAAAATTAATTCAAATCTCAGCAAAGTATGGCTTCTGTTAGTTGTTTTGGGCGATTCTCCATATTCAGACTATTCTCATGTAAATATTAAACTAATTAATCCTAATAATTCATTTGATTCGATTTTCCTATTAAATGATTATAAAAAGGAAGTAGTTATGGTTAAGAATCCCATTACATAACCATCAAATCTATGGTTTTTAATAAAATGCTTGTATTGTGTTTAAGAAATTTTATCTAAAAATGTTCTTTTTCAGGCAATTATCTAATAAATAAAAATATACTAATTGTTTCAATATTTTTCTAATTTTGAGTCCCCATATTTTGCATGAATCGTCATGAAATAATTAAAAATAGGGAGTTTTATGAAATTAGATATCAATTACGGAACTATTCTTCCAGAATTAAAAAGAGGAGCCATTCTTTTTTTCTTCTTTTTTATTGCCTGCAATTTTATAGGTTTACTTTTAGATACTTATAGTTATTTTGCTGACAGACTTAATTTTTTATTTTGGATCAATGTATTTACAATTTTGGTTGCAATCTTTCTATTATTTAGGCTATTATTTTTAAAGTCAAATATTCAAATTGTTAATCTCATTTTTCTTTATTTAATTTCCGGAAATATTGTTACTACCGATTTATACAATTTAATAAACCACATTTCTGATTGGCAAATTATGTTGTTTCGAAATGCTTTTGTCTATGCAATTATTATAATTGCTGCAGGAGTAATAAATACTAACAAGCATGTCATTTTATTGAACCTTATTTATTTCGGTTTTTTAATCCCAGCTGTAATTATTTCAGAATCAAATTATTTTACAGAAAATTCACTTATTATTTTTTTGCTAGTTTCTGGATTTTCTATAGGTGTTGTTATTTATATGAATATGATGAGGAATGTTCTGACAAAGAAGAATTCACTTCAAGAAATGATTTATCAAAAAGATATCGAATTGCTTCAAAATAAAAATGAATTGGAAATAAAAAAGTCAAATTATTTGAAGGAAAGCTTGATTCAGAAAAACAAAGAGTTAACAACAGATGCCATGATATTGGCTCAAAACAAAGAACTTAACAAAAAGATTTTATTAGATATAAAATTATTGGTAGGTTGTGATAAAGCATTCATTGAATCAAAATTATCGGATTTAATTTCAGAGCTTTCATCTATTAATCAATCTACTCATTGGGATGAGTTTCAAAAACGATTTGAAGAAGTTCACCAGGATTTCTATAAAATATTAATCAATCAGTTCCCTGATCTTTCGCCATCAGAACTTAAACTGGCTTCCTTTCTCAAACTTGGATTATCCTCAAAAGATATTGCTTCAATAACCCAAAATACCAATGAAAGTATTCAGGTTGCAAGGTCAAGATTAAGAAAAAAACTAAATCTAGACACCAATATTAATCTTTCAACTTACCTAAATAGCATATAAATTTGTTTTCTGAATTTTTTTTCGGGTTTTCTTTTTTTTAAGCTATGCTTCCCATCCTTTTTTTAAAAATATTTTCGCTGTTAAGATACCTTGTTTTATTATATATCTGAATATCATGGCTTTTTCTAGTTAAAATGTTTTTGTTTGTTAAGGTTTTTCTAAGGTTGTTTATTGTTTATTCGAATTATAAAATTTTAGTTTTGCACCATAATTAACCCCTTTTTATTAATTAAACCAAAACTTAAAAACTTATGAGAAAAATCTTTTTGGCTTTTTTATTATCTTAAAAAACGGTTAAAACCCTGAAATTTTATTTCAGCT
>JACAAW010000154.1 GCA_013377115.1 Bacteroidota bacterium
GTTGCAGGATTTGGGAACAAAGTATAACCAAATTCAATGATAATTCCAGATGAATTTCGTGAAGAATAAGTTGGATTCATATAAACAAAAGCTCCAACTCCATTTGGAAATCTACCAATGGTTTTATTTTCAATTATTTCTCCGAAATTTATTGAATCAATCAAGCCATTTTCATCATAAGCCAGATACAACGACCCATTATCCTGAACTGCAAAACCAGAATTTACCAAGCTCTTTTCTATCATAAAATAACCTTTTGGGGAAATTGCTGTATCAGGAATTGGCCAGTTTTGAATATTCGCTGAATCATCCGATAAATAAATATCTTTTAACCTTAAATTCTCTTTTGTATTATTGTAAAGTTCAATCCAATTAGAACAAATTTCATTTATTGTAATATCCCCTTTGCTAATTTTTGGCTGGACAGAATAAAATTCAAATTCGGCTCTTTCTGGAGAAAAAATACCATTGCTATCATTTTCTGCATAAAAATAATATTGGATAATATCTCCTGCTGTTAATATTGAGGCTCCAAAAATACTATCGCCCAAAAGCCCATCATTATGATTTCCATCATCATACATTAATATTTTTGAAAAAAGTCCATTGGTCTTAAATCTGTAAGAAAGAATTACTTTGCTTGCCCCAATTACTTTGGCAGAAATTAATAAATTTTCTCCTTCATTTGGAGTTGATGGTGAATAATTGATTTGAGAAATGGATGGTGGGTTGAAAAATCCTGGAAATGTATCTAAATATGCAATTCTCGCTTCCATTAAATCTTTTATTCCAGGATACTGTATGGTGTTTGCAGTAATATTTGATGTTAAATTATTTCCAAAATCAGTAAAAGAATAGAACTTATTGGTATCATTTTGAACAAATTGCGAAATTGAATCCTGAATTGCCTGGCCTCTATTAAAATAAGTATTATTCTTTATATTCTCATTAATAATGGTTCGCATATGAGCGATATACATTTTGCTATTTGTAGTATTATTAAGTACATTTTTTATTAATGGTCGTGGTGTATAGGATGCTTGAGATAAATATTGCAATGGATTCAATTTTGCAATTTTAGGAATGGTTAAATTGAGGGAAATTCCGTCTGAATAACGAAAACTACCGAAAGACATATTTAAATCCCAAAGAATTGGATTAAATCTGCCATTGTCATCTTTATATATGTAAAAATTTTGGGAATAACCAATATAGCTGTCCAAATTGAGCAAGGTGTAATTAATTGCATGCATCCATAAAGTCCTATCAATGTTCAAAACGCTTTCAATTTGAGAAGTATCTACATTTAGTTTATGGATAAAATCATATAAATCATTCCAGCCAAAATCTGATTCCATTTTATAATAAGGGATATAACCCGAAGAATCATTTCCATGTGTATTTGCCAGATTTGAATTTTGGCCAAAAGGATATTGCAATACATTGGGGCTCCCTTTGAAAAAACTATTGGTTTGTGAACCAAATTTTCTTTCCGCAAAATCTTTATCAACAGCTTCAACGTTCGTGTACAAACCCAAAAGAGTGTCATTTACGTATACATTTGCAAAATTTGCTTTTGAAGCAGGCATGTATTTTCTTGAAATTTCATAAGCCAATACTTCTCTAACAAATGAAGGATCGTGAATAACATTACTCAATTTAAGTTTTGTATAACCTTGGTAGTTTTTATATTTTATAGTATAATCAAGTTCGATGTTAAATGGGTTTTTCGCATTATCAACATCCCAAGAACTGAAACCTTTATAGCGAATCCCAACACCTTTGAAAACTAAACCATTAATTGTAACATCTCCCAGTAATCTTCCGCTGCCATCGCCATCCTGAATTAAACTATCAAGTATATCAGACCAATTTTTTTGAACAAAACTAATTCGGATTTCTTGAACAGTATTAATATTATAAAAATCTTCAAGAGTTTGAGCTTTTAAAATACTACTCAAAAAAAGGATCAGAAAAAGAAGTGAAATTCGTATCAATCTATTCATTTATGTGTTGCTTGCCTTTTCAAAGAGTATTTACTTAACAATATATTTTTTTAAATTTAACACACAATATTACATTGAAACGATTCAGCCTTTGTTATAAAATTTTTACTAAAAGTTATAAAATTTAAAAAAACGCTTTAAAAATTTCACGAAAACCACTCATAATCAATACCTTTTAAAGTATTTTAATATTTTTTTAAATAAATCTGCCTTTTTTTTAATAAGTTTTATATTTTTGCAAACTCAAAACGGCGAGGTAGCTCAGATGGTTAGAGCGTCGGATTCATAACCCGGAGGTCTCGAGTTCAACTCTCGATCTCGCTACATAATAAAGAAAGGTCCCAATATTGGGACTTTTTTATTTAAACCACAATATGAAAATTGCAATTTCTATCAACGAAAATGGTATTATTGATGAATTTGGAAAATCTTCATCTCTTCATATTTTTGAGATAAATGAAGATTTTCAAATAATTGATAGAACCGAAGAAGACTTAACTAATATTAAAGGATGTAAATCTAAAATAGCGCCTCATCTTGCTGAATTAGATGTGCATTTCTTAATTACGACCTCCTTAGGTCACGGAGCAAAATATATTATGGATGCTTATGGCCTCATAATCAAAACGAATTACACTGGAAATGCAGAAAATTGTTTAAATGAATTTATTAAAGATATTAAAACCTCTAAATAATAATAGTGCAGTTTGGAATTATTATTTTAGAAATGTCCACCAAAAATAACTGCCGACATTATTATTGTGAAAAATAAGGAATAAATTATTAATATTCCCGAGGTAATTGTTCCTATAATTCCCAATATAAAACCAATTAAAGTCATAGCGAAAGAGCCTCCATCATATTTCTGGCTATTTCCTTTATACATGTCGATTCCAATTTTCCCTTTTTTCAAACCATGAATTGCCATGACAAGTGAAACTATTGTTGCCGCAATACCCAAAAACGGAACAAAAAACAAAAGACATAAGCAATTTCCCCATATGCTGTAGGTTAATGATTCTTTTGCAAAGGGAAATTTTTCCTTTTGAATTGGCGAATTAATATTGATGATTTCCATAATTCTTTATTTTTCAACAAAGTTATAAAACAATTTATTGAATTTCAAATAAAAGAAGAATTCTATTTATTACTTTTTCACTTTTGTTTTACGCTCTAATTCTTCAATTAAATCATTAACTGAGCAACCCTGACAATTTGATGAGCAGCCCTCACATGAACTTAGCATGTCTTTTTTCTTGAAATATTTATAAGTTTTAAAAACCACAACAAAGACAGCAAATAAAACAACAACAGCAACAATAATTTCTTGAATCATCAGAATATTGAATAAAGTTTAACTACGCAATAAGCGAAGTAAATTGATTGTAATAAAAAGAAAAAAGCCCAAATAATCGGTGGAATAAAAGTAATTCCAGAAAGATTTTTTGCATCCCCAGAATTTGAAGGATTCTTAAAAGCAATAATAACTAATTGCAATGCAGAATAAATAGATTCTGTTAATACAATTCCTGAAAACATAACAGTTGTGGCAAAAATCAAAGTTTGATTTCCATTATACCAAACGCCTATTAATATAGCAATGAAACTCAAAAGCCAAAAAATGCCATACCAATTTCTGACTAAAAAAATAAGATTCAAAATTGCAATAGCGGTTAATATCAAAACAATATACAATTGAGCATCTATTTTTATCAAGTAAAATAGTAAAAGAGCTGCTGCAGAAGAAAATGGGTATCCACAAATTGCAATAAGAAATTGTCCAAATTTCCCTTTTGATTTTGTTATTGTTGTACCAGAAGTATCGCTAAACAACTCAACTGCAAGAACTTCTCCAGAAGTGATTAATGCCATCAGTGCATGCCCAGTCTCGTGAATCAATGTATTAACACCTCTGACATACTTTCCAATAACAGGAATTCTGGACAGCAAAAAACCAGCAATCAGTAGAATTATCGTTAAATTGTCTTTATTTGTAAAATCCATTTTCAACTACAAAAATAAGCAACCAATTTGATAAACCAAGAATGAAACAATCCAAGCAACTGAAGTGGTATAAAAAACTGTAAACAGACCCCATTTCCAGCTTCCTGTTTCTCGAGCAATCACCACAAGAGTGCCAATACATGGGAAATAAAGCAAAATAAACAGCATAAATGATAAAGCAACCGCTGGATTGTAAATATTTTGACCTTTTTTATCCCCTTCTGTATATTTTGCATTTTGTAATTTGGCAGCCAAGGAAGTTGTTTCTTTATCTGCATCCAAATCAGCATGATATAAAACTCCCATTGTACCCACAATAATTTCTTTTGCTGAAATTCCTGTAATAATACTGATTCCCATTCGCCAGTCAAATCCTAATGGTTTGATAACTGGCTCAATAAAATGGCCCATCTTTCCAATATACGATTTCTCCTGTAATTCAGCACGTTTTTCAATATCCAAAGCTTTTAAAGAAGTTTCTTCTTTTAATTTTAATTTATTGAGGGCTAGGGTATCTGAATTCGAAATTTTATTTTTTTCAGCTTTAAAATTCTCTTTAACTTTTAAGGTTTCTTTTGAATAATCTTTCGAAAAATTAATATCCTTTGGAAAATAACCCAATGCCCAAATAATAATAGAAGCCAATAAAATTACGGTCCCAATTTTTTTCAAATATTGAGCACCTTCATTCCACATATGCTGCAAAATGGATGTAAATTTTGGAACTCTATAAGGTGGCAATTCCATTACGGACGAACTTTCTTTTGCTTTGAAAATGGTTTTCTTAAACAATATGGCAATTAAAACAGCAATGGTAACACCAACTGAATAAATCAAAAACAATACGGTACCTGAATTTTTTGGAAAAAATGCGCTGATAAACAAAACATAAACAGGCAAGCGTGCGCTGCATGACATAAATGGATTTATCAATATCGTAAGAAAACGCTCATTTTTATTCTCTATGGTTTTTGTGGCCATTATTGCAGGCACATTGCAACCAAATCCCATAATTAACGGAATAAATGACTTTCCATGAAGCCCAATTCGGTGCATGGTTTTGTCCATAATAAAAACTGCACGCGACATATAACCTGTTTCTTCCATCAATGAAATAAAGAAAAACAGCATCAATATATTTGGCAAAAACACTACAACTCCTCCCACTCCGCTAATCATTCCATTAACAATCAGATCTTTTAGCGGGCCTTCAGCCATCAATCCTGAAATATAATCAGAAAATACTTGAACAAAATGTTCAATCCAATGCATTGGATAAGAACCAACTGTAAAAGTCAATTGAAACATTAACCACATGAAAAAGATAAATACAGGAAAACCGAATAATCGATGGGTAAAAAAAGTATCAATTATTTCACTGGCTTTGGTCCTTTCATTCGAACCTGGCTTTAAGGTTTCTTTGATTGCTCCAGCTACAAAACCATATCGAGAATCGCTTATTAATACTTGTGTATTTTCATTATAGTAACGTTCAATCCGATCAATTTCTTTGGTTGTTGTTTCTGAAATTTCTTCAAAATTTGAACAATTTTTTATCAAAGCAATCGATTCTGCATCTTTTTCGATCAATTTTATTGAAATAAACCTGGTTGAAATCTTATTGATCAGAGCAATATTTTCAACAATAAATATTTTGCTTTGAATTGCCTTTATTGACTTTTCAACAACTTCGCCGTAATTAATATGAATATGCTTAACAACTTTGTTGGTATTTTCATACAAACCGATTAACATTTCTAACAATAATTGCTGGAAGTCGGATTTCTCATTTTGATTAACTATTAAGGGAATTCCGATTAGTTCAGAAAAAGATTGATAGTCAAAAATATTTTCTTTCGATTTAAGTTCATCCAAACGATTTAAAACCACCATCGATTTTAAATCCATATCAATAAGTTGTGTGGCAGTTTGTAAACCTTTCTCTAAATTAGTTGCATCCATGACTGATACAACTATATCTGGCTGCTTATTTATGAGAAAAAGCTTGATAAAATCATCTTTGGATTGAAGAGCCGAAATGGAAAAAGATTCAGGGATATCAATAATCTCGATTTCGAAATTCGCAAAATTCAAATTTACTTTCCGAACCTCAATCTTCTGACCATAATAATTTTCAGTTTCACTAACCAAACTATCGGCTTGATTGAACAAAGCGTATTTTCCCATTGTGGGATTTCCCAAAATAACAACATTGATTTTTTGAGTAACTTTATTGTTTTCATTTACCTCATTAACTTCAATCAGATTCGCTTCAAAAACATCAATACTAACAGCTTTATTAGGATTTTGAATTTTTAATACAAAACTGCAGTCATTTTTATCTATAACAACAATTTTCGTGTTAATTTTAATGTCCTTTTCATGCATTCTCTGATGAAATGCCTTGCGTCCAAATATTTTGGAAATTTCAACTTCTTTGTTTACACTAACTTCTGAAAGTAACATTAATTATTCTTTTTTATCGGAATACAAACCTAGTAAATTTTACTAATTTCATTAAACTTAAATTGAATTTTCTTAATACTGAAACTCCAACCAAAATTTCAATCAGCTAATTTAGATTAATTCTAAATAGCAAACAAATTATTCATTCTTTAATTTCCTTAAAGATTATAAAACAGAATATTTACCATAAATCATAAAAAATGATTAAGTTTGCAAAACATGAACGAAACAAAAAAAATAGCATTTCATACCTTAGGATGCAAGCTCAATTTTTCTGAAACATCAACCATTTCGAGAGGAATGTCGTTTGAAAATTACGAGATAGTTGATTTTAAAGAAAGATCTGATATATACGTTATTAATACCTGCAGCGTAACTGAAAATGCAGAAAAAAAATGTATTTCATCAATAAAACAAGCTAATAGAAGAAATCCTGAAGCAATTATTGCCGTTATTGGATGTTTTTCTGAATTAAAGCAATCAGAAGTCCTAAATATTGAAGGTGTAGATATCGTTTTAGGAAGCAACGAAAAGTTCAATTTATCATCGGAAATAGAAAACTTCTTGAAAGTTGAAAATAATTCCCAAGCAATTACATCAATAAAAAACAATAAATTTTTTATTCCTTCACACTCTTCTGGCGACAGAACACGTTCCTTTTTGAAAATTCAAGATGGTTGTGATTACTATTGTGCATATTGCACCATTCCTTTTGCCAGAGGTGCAAGCAGAAGTGCAACAATTGCCGACACTGTTAAAACAGCAAAAGAAATAGCTGCAACGGGAATGAATGAAATAGTTTTAACTGGAATCAATATAGGTGATTTTGGAAGAAAAAATAATGAGACTTTTCTTGATTTATTAAAAGAACTCGATAAAATCACTGAAATTCCTAGAATTAGAATCTCATCTATTGAACCTGATTTATTAACTGACGAAATAATTGAGTTGGTTGCCAATTCAAAAAGATTTTTACCACATTTCCATATTTCGCTTCAATCTGCAAGTAATAAAGTTCTCGAGTCAATGAACCGAAAATATACAAGAGAATTATTTGACGAAAGAATACTTAAAATAAAAGAATTAATTCCAAATTGCTGCATTGCAACTGACGTAATTGTTGGATACCCAAGTGAATTAAAAGATGATTTTTTAGAAACATTAGATTATATTGAAGATTCAGTGGTTTCTTACGTTCATGTTTTCACTTATTCGGAGAGAAAAAACACCGCATCTTCTAGAATTCTGGAAAAAGTTTCACCAGAAGCAAAAAGAACTCGCAGTGAAAAATTACATTTTTTATCTGATACAAAAAAAGCAAAATTCTACGAAGAAAATATTGGTCAAACCTATAACGTTCTTTTTGAATCTGACAACATTAAAGGCTATATGCACGGTTACACAGAAAACTATATAAAAGTTAAAACAAAATATAATTCGTCATTTATTAACAAAATTCTTCCGGTAACATTAGTTGAAGTCGATAAAGAAGGTATTTTTGTAATAAATTTATAAAACTTAAATTATGTATCCTACTCTTAGCGATATCCTTCGCGATCTGTTTGGAATAAACATTTCTCTTCCTATTCAAAGTTTCGGAATGATGATGGCAACTTCTTTTATTGTTGCTGCGTGGCTTTTGATGAAAGAACTCAAAAGAAAAGAAGCTGATGGAACTCTTAAACCAACTGAGAAAAAAGTACTTAAAGGGAAGCCAGCCAGTATTTCTGAATTATTAATTTCGGGCGCAATCGGTTTTATTGTTGGTTTTAAGCTAATTGGAATTGTTGTTAGTTATTCAGCTTTTTCAAACAATCCACAAGAATTTATTTTTTCATCACAAGGAACCTGGGTTGGTGGTTTTTTAATGATGGGTTTGTCAATTTATCTAAGATATAGGGAAAAAGAGAAAGAAAGAAAAAATCCTCCTGTTTGGGAAACCGAAATCGTTCATCCTCATCAACTTACTGGAAATATTATTTTATTAGGAGCTTTATTTGGAATTCTTGGCGCAAAGATATTTCATAACCTTGAAAACTTGGACGAATTTGTTAAAGATCCTGTTGAGGCGATTTTCTCTTTTAGTGGACTGACCTATTATGGCGGCTTAATAATGGCTGCGATTGCTATTATCTATTTCGTTGGAAAATACAAAATCAAACCATTAACAATTTCTGATATTGCGGCACCTTCAATTATGTCAGGTTATGGCATTGGACGTATTGGTTGCCAACTTGCAGGTGATGGTGATTGGGGAATTGTGAATACT
>JACAAW010000155.1 GCA_013377115.1 Bacteroidota bacterium
GGCGACATTATATAAAAGTATCAAAAAAGGCAAAAGTTGCATTGTTTAAAAATTTTATTTACCAACAATTATTGTTTTTTCAATCCAAAAAGAGATAAAGTGTTATTTGTGGTTATTTCTGCAACTTCTGATTTTTCAATATTTAGAACCTCTGCAACTTTTTCTGCTATAATATTAATGTAAGAACTTTCATTTCGTTTTCCTCTGAATGGCACTGGGGTTAAAAATGGTGCATCAGTTTCTAATAGAATATTATTGATGCCGACTTCTCGAATTACATCAGGTAAAATAGAGTTTTTGTAAGTTGCTACACCGCCAATACCCAAAAGGTAGCCCATTTCAACAACTTTTTTGGCCTGTATAAGATTTCCTGAATAACAATGAAAAACTCCTTTAATTCCTGAAAAACTTGGTTCTTTCAATACTTGGAAAATTTCATTCATAGAATTTCGGGAATGAATTACGACCGGCATTTTTTTTTCTTTTGCTAAATAGAGCTGAAATTGAAAAGCCTCAATTTGTTCGTTAATGAAAGTTTTGTCCCAATATAAATCAATCCCAATTTCGCCAATTGCAGAAAATTTCTCCTTTTCTAACCAGTTTTCCATTATTGAAAGTTCTGATTTGTAATTTTCCTTTACAGAAGTGGGATGTAAACCAATCATCGGAAAGCAATTTTCTGGAAATTCTTTACAAACATTTAGCATTGAATCGATAAAACCGGAATCAATATTTGGTAAAAAAAGATATTTCACGCCCTCGAAAATTGCTTTTTCAATGACAAGATTCCTGTCGTTATTGAATTCTTCTAAATATAAATGGGTGTGTGAATCAGCTAAAATCATTTTGCAAAATTAATATAAAAAAGAAATCCTTTTTAGGAATTAACGGAACTTTTAAAGATTGCTAAAAGTAATTCTAATGATTTGCCTAAATACTTAATTTGTATTACCTTTGCGCTGTTAAAAAATATTTGAAACAAAACTTTATTTCAAATGAAAAAAATACTGGTAATTAGATGTAGCTCCATCGGAGATATTGTATTGACTTCTCCTGTTATTCGTTGCATGAAACAGCAAATAAAAGATGTTGAAATACATTTTTTAGTTAAAAAACCTTTGGCGCAAACCGTTGAAAGTAATCCTCATATTTCAAAAGTAATTACTTTTAAAAAAACTGTTCAGTCGATTATGCCTGAATTGCGTCAAGAAAAATATGATTACATTGTTGACTTACATAATAGTATCCGTTCTACATCAGTTGTTTTAAATTTAGTTAGACCATTTTATACATTCAAAAAGATAAATTTTAGGAAATGGTTAATGGTTAATTTTAAAATTGACATCTTACCAAACAGACATGTTGTTGATCGGTATTTTGATGTTGTGAAATCTTTAAATGTTGCAAACGACGATAAAGGTCTGGAATATTTTTTCCCTGAATTGGACAAAGTTAATGCAACTGATTTTCCTGAAACACATCAAAAAGGATATATTGGATTTGTTATTGGTGGAAAACATGCAACCAAAAGGATGCCTGAAAGTTTAATCATTTCCCTTTGCAATAAAATCGACCGACCAATTATTTTGCTTGGAGCAAAAGAAGATTTTGAAGTTGGAGAAGTTGTAAAGAATGCGGTTGGAGACAAAGTCTTTAATTCTTGTGGAAAATATTCATTAAATCAATCAGCATCAATTGTTAAAGATGCTGAAAAGATAATCACAAATGATACTGGCTTAATGCATATTGCTGCTGCTTTTGACAAGCCAATAGTTTCTGTTTGGGGAAATACAATTCCTGAATTCGGAATGACTCCTTATTATTCAAAGGATTCCAATGCAAAATCTTTAATTGCTGAGGTAAAAGATTTGTCATGCCGTCCTTGCTCAAAACTTGGTTACGAAAAATGCCCAAAAGGACATTTTAAATGCATGAATTTAATCAATGAAGATCTTATTGTTAATTTTATCAATAAAGATTAATCTCTCAAAAAGTAATTGTTTTCTTTTTCATGGCCAATAGTTGTTGATGGTCCATGGCCTGTTAAAACTTCTGTATTATTTGGAAGTGTAAACAGTTTTTCTCTAATACTTTTTAATAATAATTCATGATTTCCGGAAGGCAAATCAGTTCTTCCAATACTTTCAAGAAAAAGTACATCACCCACAATTACAAAATCTTGCTCTTTATTATAAAAGCAAACACTTCCATCAGCGTGACCAGGAGTATACAAAACCTGAATTTGGGAATTTCCAAATTTTATAATATCACCATCATTATAAAATCCGGTAGGATTTACAACATCCATTGCTTCGAAGCCAAAAACAGAAGCATATCCTGGCGCGGATTTAACTAAAGGAATTCCTCCTTCATGAATTTCCAAACCTAAATTATATTTTTTTGAAATAAAACTATTTCCAAGAACGTGATCAATATGGCTATGAGTATTTATTAGTTTTACAGGTTTTAAGTTTTCAGATTCAATAAAAGAAACTATTTTTTCTTCTTCTCTTTTGTCGAAACAAGCTGCATCAATTATGACGCATTCTTTTGTTTCATCATAAAGCAAATAAGTGTTTACTTGGAAAGAGTTAAACACAAAATTTTTTATCGTAATCATTTTATCGTAGATTAATTTTACTGCAAAATTATCAAACTAATTACAAACTTATCATATTAAAGAAAAATATTTACTAATTTAGCAAGTTATTTCAAGAGAATAATTAGAAATTGTAATAGATTGAAAATATTGATTTACATATCGTTAAATAAAAAAAAATCGTTGAGTAATTTGCGAAAATTTGCAGCAATTTTATTGCTTTTTGTAATGGTATTTTCTCAAAAACAAACTTTAGCCCAGTTTTATAATGGTTCTCAGTTAACTTTTGGCAAGAATAGAGTTCAATATAATGAGCATTTCTGGACTTTTTATAGATTTGATCAGTTTGACACTTATTTTTATACAAATGGTAAACCTCTTGCAGTTTACACTGCGAAATTTGCAGAAAAAAATATTGCCGCTATTGAAAAAAAATTAGATATCACCTTATCTACCAAAATTCAATTTGTGATTTTTAATACTTTGGGTGAATTAAAACAAAGTAATATTGGGTTAATTAGTAACGAACAATATAATGTTGGAGGAACAACGCATATTGTAGGGTCAAAGGTTTTTATTTATTTTGATGGAAACCATCGGAAATTTGATCAACAAATATTGGCAGGCATAACCCAAGTTTTAATTAACCAAATGATGTATGGAGAGCATCTTACATCGAAAGTTAAAAACACAACCCTTCTTAATTTGCCAGATTGGTATATTCAAGGTCTCGTTGCATATGTTTCAGAAGGTTGGAACACAGAAACTGACAATACCGTGAAAGATGCAATTTTGTCTCATAAATTTGAAAAATTTAGTCAGCTAGAAGGTGTTGATGCTACAATGGCGGGCCATTCAATTTGGAATTTTATTTCAGAGAAATATGGTGAAAACGTTATTCCGAATATTTTATACATGACCAAAGTCAGCAAGAGTGTCGAAAACGGTTTTCTTTTTGTTTTAGGATCTTCCTACAAGAAATTGATAATGGATTGGTTGGATTTTTATGACAAACGTTATTATGATTCGGATAAGGAACGTGTTAAACCTGCAGAGGTTTCTCTTTTAAAAAAGGTTAAAAAATCCAGAGTTTATAGTAAAATTAAAATAAGTCCTGATGGCAAGTATGCTGCTTTTACTACTAATGAAATTGGTCAATACAAAGTTTGGATTTATGATTTTGAAAAAAAGAAAGCAAAAAAAATATTAAAATCAGAAAATAAATTAGACGAAAAAACTGATTTTTCATTTCCTGTCTTATCATGGAATCCTGCTGGAAATTTCTTGACCATCATCACCGAGAAAAAAGGGAAGATGATCATGAGTTATTATACTCCAGAAACAAAGAAATTTGACAAATCGCGGCTTTTTGATTTCGAGAAAATCTTAAGCTTTAATTATTCTCCGAACGGAAAAATGTTTGTTTTCTCTGGAGTTCAAAAAGGTCAATCGGATATTTTTGTTTATAATTTAGCTTCCCACGGCTATGAGCAAATTACCAAAGATGTTTGGGATGATTTAAACCCCTGTTTTATTAAAAATGGGTCAGAGATTGTTTTCTCCTCAAATAGACTAAACGATACAATTCGTTTTGATAACGAAACGATTATTAATTCAACTTCACCAACAACTGATTTGTTTCTTTATGATTTTTTACATAAAAAAACAATTCTTAAACGAATTACTAAAACACCATTGGCGAATGAGTCCTTTCCAGCAGAATATGATGACAGCCATATTACCTTCTTAAGCGATATGAATGGAATCAATAATTCTTATATTGCAAAATTCGACAGTGCCATTAGTTATGTAGACACAACTGTTCATTATAGATATTTTACGGATTATTTCGCTTCCACTGATTATTCAAGAAGTATTATTGAACAAGATGTAAATACAAAAGCTGGGAAAACGGCTAATATTATTTTTGATAATGGAAAGTACAAAATGTTTGTGAATGATTTAGTTGATTCAAAAACAATTCCTCCATTGTCATTGTCAAACACTGATTACATCAAGGATTTAATTAAAATAAAAGCTAAAGAAAAGGCCGACAGCTCAATTAATAAACAAATAAAGGATTTAATAAATAAAAATGAAGCAAAGGATTCGACCAAAATTAAGCACAAAAAAATTACAAGTACTTTCTCAACCAACGAAACAAAAGCAGATACTAATAAAATAGACATCAATAATTATACTTTTGGGAAGAAGAAAAAAATCAATGAAAATAATCCGGAACTAATTAAGTCTGATACAACTATTGCTAAATCTACAATTGCGACAGTTCCAACATTCCAAAGCTATAATGCCAAACAAAGAAATTATGATGTTGAATATTCAATTGATAAATTAGTATTAAGAGCGGATTTTAGTTTTTTAAATTCTTCCTATCAACCTTTTTTTGGTGGAAATCAACCAGTGTTTATTAATCCACCGTTTAATGGGCTAATTAAGGTTGGAGTTACTGATTTGCTCGAAGATTACAGAATTACTGGTGGAGTGGGGCTTTCATTAGATTTAGACAATAATGAATATGTTTTGAGTTATGAAAATTTAAAACATCGGCTTGACAAACAGATTGTTTTCCATAGGCAAAGTATTTTGGATTTGAATGGTTATCCTTTTATTCAGCATCAAATTCATGAATTACTTTATCTTGTTAAATGGCCATTTAGTGATGTGCTGGCATTAAAGGGAACGGCTTCTTACCGAAATGATCGAGCTACTTTCCTTTCAGTTGATATGAATACCTTACTCGAACCAGATAGATACGCCAATTGGGCTGGTCTTAAAGGAGAACTTGTTTTTGATAACACTCGTGAAAAAGGTATGAATTTATATTTTGGAAGCAGATTTAAAATATTCGCTGAGGTTTATCAAAACATAAATGACTCGAAAACATTGTATGTGCTTGGTTTTGATTATCGGAAATACACAAAAATACATAAAACATTTATTTGGGCTAATCGTATTGCTGCTAGCACTTCTTTTGGCGACCAAAAATTAGTTTACTATATGGGTGGTGTTGATAACTGGCTTTTCCCCAAATTTAATTCCAATATCAATATTGCTCAAGATCAAAATTATGCTTATCAAACCTTGGCAACAAATATGCGTGGATTCACCCAAAATATTAGAAATGGTAATAGTTTTGCTGTTATTAATAGTGAGTTGAGAATGCCAATCATAAAATATTTATTAAACAGACCTATTAAATCAGAGTTCTTTAGGAATTTCCAAATTGTTGGTTTTGGTGATATTGGTACTGCTTGGACCGGAACTGATCCTTACTCAGATAAAAATGCATTGTACACTCAAGTAATTTCTCAAGGTCCGATGACGGTTACTGTTATCAAACAGATTGATCCAATTGTTGGTGGTTGTGGATTTGGATTAAGAAGTAAGATTTTAGGGTATTTTGTTAGAGCAGATTGGGCCTGGGGTGTTGAGGATGGTTACTTGCAAAAAAGGATTTTCTATCTTTCTTTTGGACTAGATTTTTAAATTACAGGTATTTTATGAATGAAATTAAATCAAAAATTCAAAACCTTTCCTCACAATTTTACCATGAAATTGTTGAAATCAGACAATATTTGCATAAAAATCCAGAACTTTCCCAGCAGGAAAAGGAAACTTCCAAATACATACAAAAGAAATTAAAGGACTTAAATATTGAATTTTCTGCAGGAATTGCTCAATATGGTATTGTGGCAATTATTAAAGGAAAAAATCCTGATTCAAAAGTAATTGCATTGAGAGCCGATATGGATGCGCTTCCTATTCAAGAAGAAAATATTTGCGAATACAAATCTGTAAATCCAGGAGTGATGCATGCATGTGGCCATGATGCACATACTGCAATGCTTATTGGCGCTGCAAAAATCCTAAATGAAATAAAAAATGATTTTGAAGGAACCATTAAGCTGTTTTTTCAACCTTCTGAAGAAAAATTTCCAGGTGGCGCAAAATTAATGATTGAAGAAGGAGTTTTGCAAAATCCAAAAGTTGAACATGTTTTTGGGCAGCATGTTTTGCCAACTTTAGAAGCCGGAAAAGTAGGTATAAAATCTGGAATGTACATGGCTTCCACAGATGAAATTTATATCACAGTTATTGGTAAAGGTGGTCATGGCGCCACTCCTGAATTAGTTGTTGATCCTGTTTTAATAGCATCACATATTATCGTTGCTATGCAGCAAATTGTAAGTAGAAATGCAACTCCAAGTACACCAACAACCCTGTCATTTGGTAGGATAATCGCTGATGGTAGAACGAATATTATACCAGATACTGTTAAATTGGAGGGAACCATTCGTACTTTTAATGAAAAGTGGAGAGCTGAAGCACATGAGAAAATAACAAAAATTGCCAAAAACTTAGCCGAAGGAATGGGCGGAAGTTGTGAGGTTTTTATTGATAAGGGATATCCATTTTTGGTGAATAATAATCAGCTGACCGAAAAATTTAAATTACTTGCAATAGAATATTTGGGCTCCGACAATGTTGTTGATTTAGATATGAGGATGACTGCTGAAGATTTTGCTTATTTCTCTCAAGAAGTGCCATCCTGTTTTTATAGAATAGGAGTTAAAAACGATTCAAAAGGAATCAATTCAAATTTACATACTTCCAAATTTGATATTGACGAAAAGTCTATTGAATCTGGAATGGGATTGATGGCTTGGATAGCAATTAATAATTTAAAATAAATTCCCTTCAAACAATAATTTTAGTAAATCAACGTTATAGAAGTTTAATAATAATATTTTTTATTTTATCTTTTTTTTTTGGCAATTAAACGAAAAAAATGTTTTTTCAAAATTTCCTAAAAATAATTCTATAATTACTGGACTTTTCTTTTTTCGTACACTATATTTGCAAACTTTTTAATTGAATTGACTCTTTATGAAATTATCGACTTTCAGATACCATTTACCTCCCGAACTTATATCATATTATCCTGCACCTGAGAGAGATCAAGCCAGATTGATGGTGCTTGATAGAAAAACCCAAACAATAGAACACAAAACATTTAAAGATTTGATTTCATATTTTGGCGATGGTGATGTGATGGTGATTAATAATACAAAGGTTTTTCCTGCCAGACTTTATGGTACAAAAGAAAAAACTGGAGCAAAAATTGAAGTTTTTTTATTAAGGGAGTTAAATAGAGAAGCTAGATTATGGGATGTATTGGTTGATCCTGCTAGAAAAATTCGTATCGGAAATAAATTATACTTTGGTGATGATGAAACACTAGTTGCTGAAGTAATTGATAATACAACTTCAAGAGGTAGAACACTACGTTTTTTGTTTGATGGAACTTACGAAGAATTCAAAGCAACAATTGAATCTCTTGGACATACACCACTTCCAAAGCTTATTAAAAGACCTTCTGAACCTGAAGATAAAGAAAGATACCAAACAATTTATGCGAAAAATGAAGGAGCCGTTGCTACTCCAACAGCCGGAATGCATTTTAGTCGCGAATTATACAAAAGATTAGAACTTTCTGGTGTTTCTTTTGCTGAAATTACCTTGCATGTTGGTTTAGGTACTTTCAGAAGCGTTGAAGTTGAAGATCTTTCAAAACATAAAATGGATTCTGAACAGGTTATCATTAATGATGAAGCCGTTAGAATTGTAAATCTTGGTAAAGAACATAAAAAGAAAATTTGTGCCGTTGGAACAACTTCAATGCGCGCTATTGAATCTTCTACTTCCATTTCTGGAACTCTAAAACCATTAGATGGTTGGACAAATAAATTTATTTTTCCTCCTTACGATTTTAGTGTTGCAAATTGCATGATTACAAATTTTCATTTGCCACAATCAACTTTAATGATGATGGTTTCTGCTTTTGCTGGATTTGATTTTTTAATGAAAGCTTATAAAGAGGCAATCAACGAAAAATATAAATTCTTCACCTACGGTGACGCCATGTTGATTCTTTAATCAATTCTAAAATTTTGGATTATTCTGTTATAATTGTTGCGGGTGGAAGTGGTTCACGAATGAAAACTTCTATTCCTAA
>JACAAW010000156.1 GCA_013377115.1 Bacteroidota bacterium
TTTCCCGTGTTTTTGGATCAATTTGTATGTTCAAACGGATTAAATGGTATGGATCCAAAAAAGTGGCTTCCAACATTAAATTACCATCTTCAAGTTCGAAAGCTTCGATACCAATATCTCTTTTCGAAACCAATCGCTTTACCGGAATCCGATCTTGTTTTGAATAAGTCGTTTCTTCTTTTTTGCTTTCCATAATTCTTTTTTTACAAATTTAAACAAAGGATTCTAAACAATCAATTTTGTCAAAAATTTTTTATTTTTTATAATGCCGTACCTACGGCACTCTAATAATTCTTACCACTATAATTTACCATAATTTCGCACCTACGGAGCTTAAAACAGCCTCATAGAGGCGATATTATTTCTTGAATAAGTTTTCGCTCATGAATTTGGACATTTGTATTAATAGCAGAAAATATTTTTTTATCGTTTTTATGTTTTAGGTATTTTTGCATTATGGAATATAATTTACCCCAGTTAAAAATTCTTGCAAAACAAGCGGCTTCGGCGAATAAAAAACTTCTTGCCAATTTAAAAAAATATAAAGCGAAAGAAATTGACGATGTTTTTCACCAATTTCATGAAACTGCATTTAAAAAAATCGATTGTTTGGATTGCGCAAATTGCTGCAAATCAATAAGTCCGATTGTAACTGATAATGACATTAACCGAATAGCAAAATATTTAAAAATAAAACCATCGCAACTCACTGAAAAACATTTACATATCGACCACGAAAACGACTGGGTTTTTAACAATGCCTCCTGCCCTTTTTTGGATTCAGAAAATTATTGTAGCATTTATGATGTTCGTCCAAAAGCCTGTGCCGAATATCCACATACAGATCGGAAAAAGATGAAACAACTTTTTGACTTAACGATAAAAAACACAGAAGTTTGTCCTGCCGTTTTTCAAATTCTGGAGAAAATTAAAGAGAAATATAGTTTTAAGCATTAGTTTTTAGTTAATTAGTTTTGGGTTTACAAGTTAATTAGTAAAATTGAAAGTTTGTCCAATTTTAAACTAAAAAACTATTCCTTAATAAATTTACAAATAAAAAATTGCTTAAATTTACAAAATAATGCCTGATGTTTATGAGACGAAGGGCTAACCTTGTTCTCAAAGGTTTGCGCAGTCGGAACTATAAACAAGTTAACCCCAATAAAAGAAAGATAGAATGCTACTTATACCAAAAACATATTTTATAATAATACAGGGCATTATTCTGATCCTATTTCTTGTTACAGGATTGAAAAAAGAAAAGGGGAAATATTTCTTGTTCTCATCAGAAATTAATTTTTACTTTTTAATTCTAGGAGCAATAATTATAGGATACTTGTTTAATCGTGACTATCAATTATTTTGCATTCCAGTTAATTGGACAAAGGTTGTATTATTAATTTTTTTAATCTACTTTCTTGGAAATAAAATTTTCAAAAAAGTCATCGGTGAATTTACAAATCAGTTGATTTTAGGCGTAGGACTTTTTGTGTCGCTTTACATTATTGGCTTTGGAGGTATGTATTATTTGATTTGGACTACAATTCATTCATTACCAATTGTTCTAATTTATTTCTTAAGCAAATATTTGAATAAAAAATTCAATACCCAATTCTTTGACTTCATGAACTTTTTTGGAGTAACCCTATTGTTACCTTATATTATTATTTCATGGATTCTTTGGCAGGTATGGAACAAAAGACTTAAGTATAAAATTGCTTTATCAGTTTTACCAGTTACTATTTTAATAATTGGAATCTTCTTGACAATACGTATGAGCAGAATTATAGAATCTATTAATAATAGCGAAAATAAATTGGCTACAATAGAACGGATGAAAGACAATAAAATAAACTATTATTTGACAGAACTAATTCTCGGAGCACATTGGAAATACCATACAACAATTTGTCTTTTTGATGGTTGGCGTCCTCCATTCCATGACCCAGTTTTGGGATTTGCTGTACCATTTTTATATTCACGAGAACATCTTTTTAATTATGAATTGAACATAAATGAAAGATTTGATTTATATAAAAAAGCATTTCCTGAGAATAAAACTCAATTTGATTGTAAATGTGCAAATAATGAACGATTAATACCAATAGAATGAGTAGATTGCGGTGACTAACACGCAATAAAAAACATTGCACAGAAAGTGCTAAATTTTAACGGCATAACAATTAATAAAAGGTTAGGTAAATTGATAAGTAGGAGCTTCGAAATGCCCTAGGTTTCTTAGCGCAAACCGTTATAACTTAATAAAATATCAAGAAACATTAAACAAAATGAATCCAAAAGTTGATGATTTTTTAAATAAAGCTAAAAAGTGGCAGGATGAATTAAAGCAATTGAGAATTCTAATTCATGGCTGCCAACTCACCGAAGAATTGAAATGGGGTGTTCCATGCTATACTTATCAAAATAACAATGTCGTTTTAATCCATGGATTTAAAGAATACTGTGCGATGCTGTTTACCAAAGGCGCCTTATTAAAAGATAAAAACGGAATTCTTGTTCAGCAAACAGAAAATGTGCAAGCTGGTCGTCAGATTCGCTTTACCAACCTCAAAGAAATAATTGAGAATGAGGCCATATTGAAATCTTATATTCTCGAAGCCATCGAAATAGAAAAAGCAGGTTTAAAAGTAGAATTCAACAAAAATAATGAAATGCAATTTCCTGAAGAGTTTCAAAAAAAATTGAATGAAAACCATGCATTGAAAACCGCTTTTGACACTTTAACTCCAGGACGGAAAAGGGCTTACCTGCTTCATTTTTCTCAACCCAAACAATCCAAAACTCGCGAAGCCAGAGTCGAGAAATGGGTACCCCAAATTTTGAATGAAAAAGGAATGAATGATTAATGAATACAAGAATTACGAAATTTATCTAATCAGCTAATCATCAAATTAACAATTAATTAAACAAAAAAAAAGGTCGCCAGACCAAATTGCGAACTCAATACCTAGCGTCCTTTGCGCCTCCGCGTGAAACCTTTAAATCATCGAATTAACTAATTCACTCAATAACTAGTTCACTAATTAACTAAAACCTAATCGTAAAACTTCCAAGAAACTCCAAATTTAATGGTGCGATCCTGCATCGGATAACCCGGAACAGTGTAATACTGATAACCACCCAAGCCGGCATTAAAATGTTGGTATTTCAAAAATAAATTGGCGCGTTTAATTTTTAAATTAACGAAAAAATCAGCAAAAATATAATCGCCAAGCTTTTTCTCATCCTGCGAGTAAAAAACTCTTGTTGCAGGCATATAGCCATCTGCATAATAAGACGTATTATAATTTACTTCGAAACCAAATTGGGTATAAAGTGCTTTATGGAAAAAATCCTGATTGAAATACAAACTCTGATTTCCGACAATCATAGGCAAATTAATAATATTGCTACCATGTTCGTATTGGTAAGCTATTTTATTGTCCAAACCTAATTTCCAGAATTTAAAATCCTTAAAAATATAAGCTGTAAAAATATTTATCCTCGGACTTAATTGAACCGGAGTAGCATGTTTATTATAAATAACGAAATTATCGATTTGGTAACTATTAAGCCCTACTTCGAGGTTTTTAAAAGAATAAGTTAATCCCAGTTTAATCACATTTATTTTTTTGAAATCATTGTTCCAAATAAAATTATTTCCATAATAATGAGATTTCAAATAATCAGGTTGCTGGTTAATATAAATAGCTTTAAATCGAAACTGGTGAATTTTACTGCTATCAATTTTCAATTTATAAGTCAAATTTCCTTCGGCAAAAACATCTCCATCATTATAATCTCCTAAAACGTACGAAGCGTTTGCATTTAGATAAATTGGCAAATCGGTGTCGGTACTGAAATTAATATGTGGAACATATTGATTGATAAAATTTTCAACAGTATCGGTATAATTCTCAATATAAGAATACTTCATTCCCGCACCAAATTTGAAAAAATAATTATCTCCATTACTTTTTTTATCAGGCGACGATAATGAAATATCATTTTCGAATTTCAATAAATGAATGGAATCATTCGTGGCTAAAGTATCAATAAAAACATTTGAGAAATAACCATCAGTTGGACTTCCATCATAAAATATTTGAGATAATTTTTGGAATTTAAATGAATGACTTAAATAAAATAATTCGTAAAAATGCTTTTTTGAAGTTGAATCAGCTGGATTATCTCTTTTTGTAGAACCAAAATGATAAAATTGTTTAAAATACAAACTGGTTTCATTAATTCGATTTTCAGCAGCACTCAGATTCACAGGAATTTGATTTCTTGAAGAAGAGGAATGAATATTACTTTCGAAATCTTCAGGATTCTGAATTCCACCGTTTTCCTGAGCCATAATTCTATTATGAATAAAATTTGCTAAAATCCTGTATTTGTGATTTTTGGTAGAATAATCAGTGAACAAAACCACCGCTGAATGGTTGGCTTTTTGTCGGTTATAGCTTCCCAAAGAAAAATTAAGACGATAATCAACTCCAATATTCCAGTTTCGATTGATGTTTTGACTGTGAATTACTTCAAAAATTTGTTCACGTTTTGCCCCTTGAACATAATACAATTCGGAGTAAGGAGAATTTACACGATAATATTTAACTTTCTCAGGCGTAAACCTATAATCGTCAAAAGCATGAATTCCCCATTCAAAGCCAACAGCATAATCGGGATTGTAAAACCTATTGGTATAAGCAAATCCAGAGTTTCCAAAAGTTGCTGGAAACATTAAATGCTCTTTTAATGCGCTATATTTTTGAAAGCCTTTTAAAATGGTATCAATTTTATGGTAAGAAAGTGTGCGATTATTCTCAAGTTCGGCTTGGTAAAAAAACCGAACATTCATGGTATCCTTTTTCACTTTTACTTTCACAGAATCAGTAGGAAGTGCAAATATCTGATGCTGAAAAAGCAAGAAATAACCAGAAAATAAAAAGATTCTAAAAAAAAGCTTCATTCTGCAATTGATAAGGGACAAAAATACAATTAAATTTTTGAAATTTTGGTCAGAATTTTCAAACTGTTTTATATTCCATTGATTGAGATTGCTTCGCTCGTGCCTCACTCGCAATGACGTCATTGCGAATTCGCCTATTGGCGAAGAAGCAATCTAAAGTGTGAATTTTACTTCAAACTATATTTACTTCCATTTCGATATGAACTCTAAAATTTTCAAGAACTGATTTTTGGATATTCTTTGCCAATTCAACAATTTCGGTTCCTTTGGCATTTCCATAATTTACCAAAACCAAAGCTTGATTTTTATGAACACCAGCATCACCAAAGCGCGAACCTTTCCATCTACATTGTTCTATTAACCAAGCAGCTGCCAATTTAAAACTACCATCAGATTGCTTGAAATAAGCAATATTCGGAAATTCTGAAATTAATTTTTTGAAATTTTCTGAATTAATAGTCGGGTTCTTAAAAAAGCTACCGGCATTTCCAATTTCTTCAGGATCAGGAAGTTTCTCTCTGCGAATTTTGCAAATGATTTCGCTCAAGTCCTTTATGGTTGGGTTTTCAATTCCCAAAATTTGAATTTCTCTTTCAAGTGCTTGGTAAGTTCTATTAAGAATTGGTTTTTTTCTCAACTTAAAAGAAACAGCTTCAATGATATATTGATTTTTCAATTCTTGTTTAAAAATGCTATTTCTATATCCAAAATTACATTCCGAATTTTTAAAAGTTCGTTTTTGTCCGTCCGAAATCCTAAAAGCATCTATTTCAAACAATGTATCTTTTACTTCAACACCGTATGCTCCAATATTTTGCACCGGACAACTACCAACATTTCCAGGTATTAATGCTAAATTCTCAATTCCACCCCAATTTTTCTCCACACAGTAATCAACAAACTCCAACCAAACTTCACCAGCAAATGCTTTTACAATAACAAAATCTTCATCTTCAGAAACAACGACAATTCCTTTATTATTGATTTTCAAAACAATTCCTTCAAAATCATTTGCGAATAATAAATTACTTCCACCTCCCAAGATTAAAAGTGGTTGATTTCTATATTCTGAATTTTCAAGGAACTCAATTATTTGATCGCTATTATTCAGTTCAATAAAAAAATTTGCATACGCTTCAATTCCGAAAGTATTGAGATTTTTTAATGGGAAATTTCGTTGAAGATTCATTTATTTTCTTAATTCAATCAAGATTCAAACCTATGCAAATTTAGGGAAATCCCCAAATAAATTTGGGGATTAATCCAGTTTTTTCTTTTCTGCACTCTTTTTGTTGAAACGATAGTACAAACCAAGTTCTCCTGCAAAGGTAATTGTTTGAAAAGTGTTGTATTGTCCGAACCCAATCATCATATTCATTACAACTCTTTTTGTTGTTGCAAACTCAACTCCAACGCCAACACCTGTATTCCATTTACCAGTTTCTGTTTTAGTGGTATACTCTTCATAATTATTATTTACCCAATTGTAACCTGTAAAAGTTGAGCGGTTGTAAATATAATTATTCGCCAAATAAACATATAAATTGGTGTTTTCTGCTTCAGTAATTCTTCCGAGTAATGTCAGTCCTGAATTAACGATCATGTCATCACCATAATTAGAAGATATCGGCAATAAAGTTGCTTGAAATCCAATTCTTTTTGGAATAAACCGAAAAGAAACTCCGCAACCAGTTGTTGAACCAGCAGCAATCCCTATTGAATATTTATATTGCTTTGCAATAGCTGGCTCTTTTATTTTTTGTGCTTTTAAATTTGATAAGCATAAAGCTAAAATAATTAGCAGGAAAATTGATTTGTTTTTCATTTCTTAATATTTAAAATTTAACTTTTTTTAGTTCCAATTCTGTAATATATAGCACCTTCAATAGTTGGGCGCAATTTTTCAAAGCCATTATATTGAGCATAACCCATCATAAAATTAAAAACAACGGGTTTTTGAGTATTGAATTCCCAACCCATACCGAGACCTGAATTCAAATGGTAAGTTTCTGTATTATTTGAGATAGAATTACCATTATTTGGCATATCTCCTAAAAATAATTGACCATCAGAATTTTTTGTGTACCTCAAATTATTGGCAACATAAAAATAAAGATTACACCATTTACCTTCAAAAAATTTATCCAAAAGGGTTAGGCCCAAACTAACTTTGATATCCTTTCCATAATTAGAATACATCGGACCCAAATTAACCTGAAAACCGAGTTTTTTTGGAACAAATCTGTAAGATATTCCAACTCCAGTAGTAAAACCAGCGCCCAATCCTATCGAATGTTTGTAGGAAAGAACTTCTTTTTCATTTTTTTGTGAGTAAACCATTAATGAAGAACTCAACAAAATCGCGGCAACAATTAGCTTTTTCATTTTCGTGTGGTTTTAGATTAAACATTTCTTTTAATTATTAGTATGACATCGCAAAATGATAAAAAGTTGCAACACATAAAATATTTTACATAAATCATTGATTTTCTGAAATTTAAATTTTCGAAAAATGATAGAAATCCATAAAATTGTATCCAAATTGCAATTTATGGAGTAAAAAATGAATTAATCTTTTAGAATTTATTAATTTCGCTACTTACCACTATAATTAAAGAAGATTTGAAAAGGGTAATTGTTTCAGTAACAAATGATTTATCAACCGACCAAAGAGTTCACAAAACTTGCATGGTATTGCACGAAATGGGTTTTGATGTAACTTTAGTTGGACGAAAAAGAAAATCTTCATTGCCTTTAGCAAAAAGAGAATATAAAACCAAAAGACTTTGGATGATTTTTGATAAAGGTCCGCTTTTTTATATTGAATTTACAAAAAGACTTTTTCTGTTTTTACTTTTCAAAAAGGCAGATTTATTAGTTTCCAACGACTTAGACACTTTGCTTCCAAATTTTCTAATAAAAAAATTGAAAAGTTCATCCTTGGTTTACGATAGCCATGAATATTTTTGCGGGGTACCAGAGTTGGAAAATCGCCCTTTTGTTAGAAATATTTGGAAAACAATTGAGAAATGGATATTCCCAAAACTGCAAAATGTTTTTACTGTAAATGAATCTATTGCCGATTTATTTAAAAAAGAATATGGAGTGGATGTTAAGGTTGTTAGAAATATTCCGGCAAAAATTGAAAATTCTATTACCAAAACCAGGGAAGAATTGGGCTTACCCTTAGATAAAAAAATCATTATTTTGCAAGGAGCAGGAATCAATATTCACCGCGGTGCAGAAGAGGCGGTTGAGTCGATGCAATTTATTAAAAATGCAGTTTTGTATATTATTGGAAGCGGAGATGTTTTAAATATCTTAAAGAATATGGTAATAGATCTGCAACTTGAAGAGAAAGTAAAATTCATTTCAAAACTTCCTTTTGATCAACTTTTTCAATACACCAAAAATGCAGATTTAGGTCTTACACTTGATAAAGACACCAACATAAATTATAAATTCAGCCTTCCAAATAAACTTTTTGATTATATCCAGGCTGGAGTTCCAATTATCGCTTCTCAATTAGTAGAAATCCAGAAAATAATAGAGAAATACAACATTGGAGCTATTATCGAAAACCACAAACCAACTACTATATCTAAAACGATTAATCAAGCATTATTTGATGATAAAAACT
>JACAAW010000157.1 GCA_013377115.1 Bacteroidota bacterium
GTCAATATCCCAAACTCCTTCCAAAGGAAAAACTGTATATTCAAAATAATCATTGGGCGCAAAACCTTGCTTTGGACTCATCTTTATAGCGTAAGACAAAGAATATAAGACTCCAATATATTCTGCAAAAAATGCATCATTCGGATTTCCTTTACCTTCAATAGTGAAGAATTTAAATTCTGGAATGATAATAGTTTCAGGTTTTTCTTTTGGAAGATAAAACTTTTTGTCATTTTTTTTCCATTCGTGTTTCATAAATCTTTCAATTTTATGATATCATTTCAGTAAAAAACTATTGTCATTTTCATTTACATCAGGAATAATTGAATTTCCTAAAGTGATTTTCGAAACTTTTTCGGGCCATTTCATTTCAATGGTGATTTCTTTGTTACCATTTTTCCAAACACTTGGATTTGCTTCGTAAACTTCCTTCTTTCCTTCTGAAGTCAAAAAACTTAAATATATTGGCAAGGGCAAATTTCCTTTATTCTCAATTTCAACTTTATAACTATTCCCTTCTACGATTACATTCTTGATTGCTAAATCTGGATAGGAATATTCAAAATACCAAGGCTTCCAATACCAGCCCAAATCCTCTTTTGCAACATCATTAAATGTAAAAAAGAAATCATAAGGTGTTGGATGTTTCCTTGACCACCTGCTGATAAATTCAATGAGGGCCTTTTTAAATAATTCATCACCCATCGTATTTTTCAAAAAACGCAATGCTGTTGAAGATTTTGTGTACATAATATATTTCATAACGCCATCAACCGAAGTATTTTCAGTTAAACCCATAATTGGAATATCAAAATTCTTTCCACCAAATCCTTTTGAATATCCTTTGACTGCTCTTGCATTTCCATCAAAAGTTGGATCCAATTCCACTTGCAAATCCAAAGGAAGAAAAGTTGCCATTCCTTCATCCAGCCATGGATTTTTGGTTTCATTAGTTCCGACATAAAAAGGAAAATATTGATGGGTTATTTCATGGGTGGTAACAAATACGTCGAATGCTCTATCATCTGATCCATCATTCACTATCATAGGGAATTCCATTCCATAAACACCATTGAAGGAGGTAATTTGTGGGTAAGGATAAGGAAATCCTGGCAATTTTTCGGAAAGAGAAATCAATGTTTTCTTTGCTAAATCTGCTACTTCAACAAAAGCTTTTGATTCTTTTTTGTATGCAGCATTGATTAAAACACGTTCATTTTTCTTGGTGTCGATAACGACACTTCCTGCATCCCATAAATAATGATCGCTGGTTCCAAATCCAAAATCGGTAACATTCTCAGCTTTAAACATCCATACATTTTTGCTCTTATTGACGGTTATACCGCCTTTGCTGATGTCTTCAGAAGTAACCAAATTAATAATTTTATCTGATGTCATTGATTCAACATACTTTTTATAAAAATTATCAGTCAATAGTTCTTTAGGATTTTGGAGCATCCCAGTTCCCCAAACAATAAAATCTTTAGGGACAGAAACTGCAACTTCATAATTTCCATAATCGTTATAAAATTCATGATCACCATCATAGCTAATTTTATTCCAGCCATAAACATCATCATAAACAGAAATTTTAGGAAACCAGTAGCCTATAAAAAATGAAGTTGAATCATAGGTTCCAACTCTGATTTGGGTTATTTTAGGTAAAATAAAATTCCACGAAAATTCCAGTGTTAGGGTTGATTTTGGAAGTAAAGCATCCGCTAATTTTAATTCCATTAAAGTTCCCATTCGTTGGGCAGGCGATTTTTCTGATTTAATATCAATTGTTTTCCCATTTACTTTTAAATTTTCAATAACTACTCCATCATCTAAATCATAAGGATCCACTTCCACGTTTCTGGCATTTCCTTTTTTCAAATAATCGGAATACAGCATAATAAACAACTTTTTCAATGTATCAGAACTATTATTAAAATAATTTATGGTTTCATTTCCTGTTATTTTTCTGGTTTTTGGTTCCAATTCTACATTGATTTTGTAATCCGCTTTGTTTTGCCAATAAGAATTCCCTGGTTTTCCGTCGGAGGATCGAGTACCTTTTTTTATTGCCTTCTGGACTTCTAAAAAAGTATATAGATTTGGTTTGTTTTGACCTTTTATTTGTCCAAAAACAAAAAAGACAAGGATTAAAATGATTGAAAATTTTATTCTTTTCATATAAGTGATTTTATGGTTCATTTTGTTAATCAATAATTTCAATAATCTTTATAAGACCACTTTCTCCATAATTTTTCTAATGGACCTTGCTGATAAAATTTAAACCAAATTAGATTTAAGATTACCTGAAAAACATACACTACAATCGCAATTAAAACCACTATGGTTACTTTTGATTGCCCGAAAAGTCCAAATCCCCAACTATAAAAAATAATAGAAAAAATGATTGACTGAGAAATGTAATTGGTCAGCGACATCCTCCCCATTAATGCGAATGGCCTGAGAAATTTCGAAATAGAAAAAAATGAAGATAAGAGTAGAATCATTAACAAGTAAGACATTGCAATAAACAGATTGGTCAATTCATAACCAGTCATAGAAATAGCCATGGCAAATCGACTTTGAGGATCGACTATTTTTCCAAAACCAAAATATAAAGCAATACCAATTGTTGCGAAAAAAATCAATACCAAGAACCATTTCAGTTTATTTGCAGCAAGTTTTTTATGAAAATTAAATTTTGCAGCAATAAAACCCAAAATGGTTAAGCCTATTATTTTTGGTAAATAATAGAATACATTAATATTCCGAAATGCGAAATATTCCTGTAATCTAAGATTTAAGCAATCAAAATAATTTCCATGAGCATAAATTAATTTTGCCTTTTGCAAACCTTCAGTGTAAGTTGATGATAAGGCATTTGGTAAATGAATCCAAACAGAAAATGAAAGCCAAATCCCAATAAAAAAATAGAAAAAAATGGCTAAAGCAATTTGCCATTTGGTTGGAAGTTTGCACACAATAAGCATTAATAATCCAGTAATTGAATACAAAATTAAAATATCTCCGGCCCATAGGAATAAGACATGCGCTATTCCGAAGAAAAATAAAACCAACATTCTTCGGCTAAAGAACTGGCTAAAACTCTTTTTAGAATGATTGAATTTCTTAAATTGCAGAAACATTCCATAACCAAAAAGAAAGCTAAAAAGAAAAATGAACTTATCAGCGGTTAAACTGATGTAAATGGTGTAAAACGTTTTTTGGAAATCATTCGATAAATTTGAATAAAAACCACCAAAATCAAAAAAGGAAGCATTAAAACCCAGAGAATTGACCAAGACGATACCCAATAATGCAAACCCTCTTAGAATATCAATACTCGAAATTCTTTCTGCAGTTTTTACTGGAACAATACTCTTTCCCATTATTTTTTGCTAATGAAGTAGTACAACAAACATAAACCAATTTTTATTAATTGGCAAGTATTGGCTTAATTAAATACCCTTTTTATACTGGCTATTTGTTGTTGGATAAATGATTTGTTTGATTTTAATATCCGAATCAGCATTTCCTTTTAAAAGTTCTTCAAACATAATTATTTGGCTTAATTTATCGACACTAATTTGAGTTTGAGTTACGATCTTCCTTAAATCAATTAAGAAACCAGAAAACATATTTTGAATATCAGAAACTATTTCTGTGTTCAGGAAATTTTCATCATTGTAAATATGGTGATAATTGCCTTTTGATTTTTCAATAATGGAGGTGTTTTCCTTTAGGTTGGTAATTGAAGAATACTTCTCACAATCTTTAATGCAGGATTCTTCAATTTTACTTTTTTCACAACCAATTACTTGATGAAACAAGCATTGTCGACTTGTCATTTGAACAATTGGGTGGTAAATGCTATAGTAAAGATCAAAATTATCAGGCTTTTTAATACTTTTTATTTGAACTTTATTTATTTCATTTGAGATAAATGCACCTTTGCAATTAAAGTTTTCCTTTAAGTTAATCAAACTAAAAGAATTAACAATATTCAGAAATGGTCCAGCAATCCATGAAACCTCTCTTTCAAATGCTTCGAAAGCAATTCCAGTATTGTTTGTAACTATATTTCTAAGTTTTGTTTTTTGAAGAAATTCAATTGCTGCAGTGTAATCTTCGCCAATTAAGACTGCTGGGAACCAAGCAATCAATTTTTTGTTTTGTTGAAAAAGTTCGATTAAGTCAGAACATTCATTCTTCATGCCATTTGGAAGCTGGTAATAAATTTTTGCTGATGTTTCTTCACTTAAATAAACATCTTCCTTCGACGAAATCAACACAGAAAGCGAGGGTGTAATTTTATCGAAATTTTGTTTATTTATTTTCGGAACTTCAATAGGATCAATCGTTTCTCTTGAGCCATTCAAAACAAATAACAATCTTTTTTTCAAAGATGAGAGTTCATTAAAAGATAAAAAAAGATCTGGTTGAAGATTCTCCAAATTAATGTCTTCAATTAAATATTCGGTTTCGTTTAATGAACTTAACCTTTTTGATAAAATCTTGTGGTTTAAAGTTTCAGTTGTAGCTTGTTCAAGATTTATTTCCGAAAGCAGAAAAAAGGATTTGTCAGGAGTTTCAATATTTATTTTTAATGGTGTTCCTAATTTCCCAGAAACATTTATCATTAAAGGCGCTTTTTCAATACTTAAATGGTCAATTTTACTTTTGACAAAATTAATGATATCTGTTTTTTCGTCATAAAGTTCTTTTTTAGCAATCTCAATTTCTTCGTCAGAAACGCTGCCAACCATATCAGAGCGATGCTGAGCTGAATGATCTCGTGGATTGTCAATAAACATATTTCTATCGATTTCTCCTTTTAGAAAGGCATTCGAAAAATCGCGGTTAAATACTTTGTATAGATTTCGATTGTCAACTATTAATTTATTGCCTTCGTAATAAGTCTGGACTTGTTTTCTCCATGCGTCAACAATGGTGTAAACGTAATGGAACTTTTTTATTCTTCCTTCAATTTTTATTGAATCAACCCCAACTTCTGCAATTTCTTTTAAATCAAAATATGCAGAATTGTCTTTAAGATTAAGCGGAAAATCCTTACCAGCATCCGTTTTCAAATATTGGTCTCTACAAGGCTGACTGCACCTTCCGCGATTCCCAGAATTTCCGCTATGAACAGAACTAATATAGCAGAGCCCAGAAAAAGAAATACAGTTAGAACCATGAACAAAAACTTCAGCTAAAATATTATTTTGGTGAGCAATATTTGTTAAATCGCTAATCTCATTAATATTCAGTTCACGCGACAAATTGATTTGCGTGGCATTAAGTTTACTTAAGAAATTAATTTGACCTTTATTATGAGTTGTAAGTTGAGTAGAAGCATGAATCTTTAAACTTTTAAAAAAGGTGGACAACAAATAAAACATTCCTAAATCCTGAATAATAATACCGTCTATACTGGTATTAACTAATTTATTCAGTAAGCTAATAATTGCCCGAATTTCATTTTCAACAATAATAATATTTAGTGTAAGAAAGACTTTGCAATTATTTTGATGAGCAAGTTTTAAAATCCCATTTAAATCGCTGAAACTAATATTGGCGGCGCGATTTCTGGCATTAAATTTATCCAACCCACAATAAACCGCATTGGCACCGGCAAGTATTGCAGCTTTAATAGAATCAATATCTCCACCAGGAGCTAGAAGCTCAATTTCTTTCATTCACAAAAATAGCACTTTTTAACGATTTTCAATGTTAAGAAAAATTCACAAAAAAACTCCGCAAGTTATTCACTTACGGAGTTCCCTCTAAAAATAAACCAGTAATTAATTAATTACAACTTTATTTATTTTTGAATAAGTTTCATTATTTAATCTTAAATAATAAACTCCTTTTGCAAGAATTGAAAAATCAAAAGATTCTTTATAGTTAAAATCTACTTTAATTTGTTTTGAAAATACAATTTGTCCATGAATATTTCTCAATTCCAAATTCATATTTTCTGTTTTAATGGTGGATACAGCAACAGTAAACATTCCATTGTTTGGATTTGGGGAAATATTGATATTCGTATTTTCAGCAATTTCATTGATTGAAACTGAAACATAATGAACAGTATTTGAAATTGATAAACATCCATTAGCATCAGTTACAACAGAATAATAATAACCATTAACGGTTGGAGTGTAGTTCTGGCTTGTTGCTCCAGAAATTAATCCACCAGTTTGCTCATACCATTGATTACCAGTTGTAGCGGAAGACGTTAACATACTTCCATTATCAACAACCGTAACTGCTGCAGGGATATTTACAGTAATGGCAACATTATCTGTTCCAATATTAGTACATCCATTATTATCAGTTACAGAAACAAAACTAAAAATTGCATTGGATGTTGGGGAAACAAATATACTTCCAGGGCTAGTTGGCGCATTGTATGAAGTAGATCCTGTTCCATCATCACCAAGCCAAGTCCAAGGTGAAGCTCCAGTAATAGTATAAGTAATTAAAGCGCTGTCTCCCTGACAAATAGTTGAAGAGTTTGGACTGGTTAAACTGATAATAGGAAGTGGATTTACAGTTACAACAACTGAATCACTTGTTGGTGAAGTACAACCAATAACATCAGATACCGAAAGTATAGAATAAGTGGTATTTATTGTTGGTGAAACATATGTATTAAATGGACTTGATGAAGCATTAAAGGTAACAGGACCACTTCCATCATCACCAATAAAAGACCATGGACCAACTCCGGTAAGTGCTACCTCTAAGCTAGTACTGTCTCCGTCGCATATAGCAACTGAAGGAGAACTTGTTATTGTTGCAGTTGGAAATGGATTTACAACCACTGTTACAGGAACTCTATTACCATCACAAACTCCTGGCTTTGAATAATAAATATTACCATTCCATGTTCTTGGACTATAGGTGGTTCCAAATGGGTAAGATTTACCAATTCCCAATGTAAGCGATAGGTTTGCATCGGAAAAGGTATTAACACCATTGGTGTAATTTAGACTTGACCCCACTGCGTCTGTGGTTATATATAAAGCATATGTTTGACCTCCTAATAGGCTTAGAGATCCACAATTAATTGTAGTTGGTATACCAGTATTTACAACAGTATCTGTTCCTAAAAGGGTCCAATTCGCAGCTGTAGTTTCGGATCCTACATAGGAACCTAATTTATAATATACAAGCATATTAGCATTTACACCAGTAAGACTAACGCCAAAACTGTCTATAGTAATGTCATTTATTGCAGTAATATCAAACATATTTCCATTTTGTGAATTTCCAGCAGCAAAAGTAGTAGAGATTGTATCACGTAATTTAATTGCTGGAGCATTAACCCAGTATGTAGTTGTTCCGGTTAAAGCTGGAGTAATAAATTCCGTTCCAGTTCCAATTAAGGTTCCACCAATAGCATCATTCCACCATTTATATGGACCTACAGGACCAGATGCTGTAATTGTATCCATGGCACCAGAACAAATATTTGAATTCAATACAACTGGATTTGCAGGAAGTGGAGTTACTACAACATTTATTTGATTGGTTGCATTACATCCATTAGCATCAGCAACAGTAACTGAGAAAATAGTTGTTAAAGAAGGTGCATTGGTAATTTGAGCGGTTGTATCTCCAGTGTTCCAAGAATAATTTGTAATACTATTCATTAAAGGAAAATTTAAAGTCCAGCTATTCAGAGAACCAATATCACCTCCCCATTCATCAACTACTTTTAAATACCAAGTACCTTGAGCTGTTCCAGTTAAATTAGTAAAAGGTTGTTCAGGTAGAAACTGACCAGTAAATGGAGCTGCCCCACTCGAAATTGGAGTTGTTGCACTTGGAGTATATACAGTATTATTAAAATTATCCCCATCACTGCCAATATGTGTTTGTAATGGAATATTTGAGCCATTAGGGGCGATTAATGAAATAATTAAATCTCCATCAAAAGTATGATTAAGAGAATTTATACTAACTGAAAAAATTTCTGAAGCCAATGCTGTTGAGTTTGCAATTGTAATTGGAGAAAGGATTCCTGTTGTATTTGCGTCTGGAATTGAAATAGGAGTATTATTTGATTGTGAATCCAAAGCTCCAGAAACAAAACCGTATGCACTATCGTGCGCTAATAATATAGTATTTTCACCAGCGCATAAAGAAATATCACCAGTTATAGAAACAGTTGGAGAAGTAGTTACAACCAAATTAATATCATCTGTTGCAACAAACCCTGAAGCATCCGTTACAGAAACAGAAACAGTAGCATTTACAGTAGGAACATAATTTATGGTAGTAGCCGTTGGACCAGTTTCACCTGTGCTCCATGTATAATTGGTGATTGTATTTAAGTTTGGAATTTCTAAAGTCCATCCATTTATGGAGCCAGAATCATAGGTATATCCGTCTACAGCCTTTAAATTCCATGTTCCTTGTGCTGTGCCAGTTAAGGCAC
>JACAAW010000158.1 GCA_013377115.1 Bacteroidota bacterium
TGGGTTCATTTAGCAACCACCTTTGATGCAAATGGACAAATGGTAAATTATCTCAACGGAGTTAATGTTGGTGAAATAACAATTTTTCCACAAACTCCAATCGAAACCAATACCGAACCATTTATTATTGGCCTTGCACCATGGGATTTGTTATCCTACGAATTCGTTGGAAATCTGGATGAAGTAAGAATTTGGAATGTTGCCAGAACAGAACAACAAATAAAAAATGATATGTTTCACACATTAAGTGGAAACGAAACTGGCTTGGTTGCTAATTATAATTTTAATTCGGATAATGATTCCATTGTTCATGATAATGCGCCTAATATTTTAAATGGAGTTTTAAAAAATTCTACCAGCAATTGTTTTTCGTGGGCAACTTCATATGCTCCTGTTGGAAATTCGATTATGAGAAACAAAACGGATATCAATGCATCATGGTATGGAAAAATTCCTGATACTTACTCTTATGCAGTCACCACAAATGGACTTTCATTAATTACTTCCATTGCAGCAAAAGAATTTTGGAAATATGTGGTTTTCGGTCACAATAATGGAAATGGAAAAACCAATGCAGATGCTCCAATATCAGCACCAGTTGATTTTGAAAGATTATCACGTGTTTGGTATGTAAACAAAGGAGGCACTTTCAACTCACAAGTTGTTTTTAACATCACAGAAGCGGCTGGTGGAGGCGCTGCATTAACTTCTGGAGGTGCCGATTCATTATACACATTGTTGGTAAGAGACGACAGTACTGGATTATTTCAAGCACTTTATTCGGCAACTACAGTTATGGGAAATACCGTATTGTTCGACAAAGTTGATTTACAAGATAAATATTATACTTTGGGATATTCTTCACATAAACTTGCACCAACTGCGTCAATAGAAGAAAACCGAAATTGCATTAATCCAAAAATTTATCCAAATCCAGCAAACAACTGCTTATCTATCGAATTAATCCAAAAATCAGAGATCACTATTTTTGAGCTATCTGGCAAAATAGTTTTCTCAACTTCACTTGAAAAGGGTGTAAATCAAATTCCAATAAGCAATCTTGCAAAAGGAATTTACTTTTTAAAAACCAATACCAATTCAAATGTGAATACTCAAAAAATAATCATCAATTAAATCCATATAAACATGAAAAATTCCATAAAAAATTTCCTTTTATTTTTATTAGTAACCCTCAGTGCCAATAGTTTTTCGCAAAATTTCGCATTGGATTTGGATGCCGTGAATGACAAAATTGGGGTCAACAACTCAGCTTCCCTTAATCCAACAACAGCTTTAACTTTAGAAGCATGGATAAATGCTGACACTTGGAAAAGTAGTGTATGGGCTGGAACCATTATTGGCAAACAAGCAACCAGTCCTGACAGAGGATATTGTTTAACCGTTGGTGAAGGTGGAAAAGCAGAATTCACAGTTTCAATTAATAATTTGTGGGTAAGTGCAACAACTCCGGCTATTATGGGACTTAACTCTTGGTATCACATTGCTGGAGTATTTGACGGAGCCACTTTGAAAGTTTATATTAATGGAGTTTTACAAGTTACTTCCACAGCTTTAGGAATAATCAGCGCTTCATCTGCAACAACAATGTACATTGGTGAAAATCCAACCTGGGCAGGCAGATATTTTGATGGAACAGTTGATGAAGTTCGTATTTGGAACACTGCAAGAACTCAATCCGAAATTCAAGCTAATTTAGGGACCGAACTTTTAGGATCGGAAACAGGATTGGTGGCCTATTATAAGATGAATGAAAATACCGGAACGCTTGTCGGAGATGCCACTTCAAATTTAAATAACGGCACAATGCTAAATATGGATCCTGCAACGGACTGGGTTCCAGGTTTTATTGTTTCTACAAGCGATGTTGGTGTGGTTGGAATTGCAAGTCCTTGTTTATTGGGTGCTGGCTTCACATCTTCAGAAAAAATTAGCGTTGCAATTAAAAATTATGCAACAACTGCGGCAACTGGTTTTCAGGTAAATTACAAATTGAATGGAGGTTCCGTTGTAACAGAAACCGTTAATGCCACCATTCAACCTTTTGAAACATATATTTATTCATTTACAAATCCTGAAAATCTAAATGGACAATCATCCTGTTCGTTAGTTTCATATACATCATCTGTTTTGGATAATAATTATGCTAATGACACGCTAACACAAACAATCTCTCAAGCCCTTACCTTCCCTCTTTTTAATAACCTTCAACATAATTTTGGTTCTGCAGGTCAAACAAATCATAAGATATTTTACATGCCAGACTCATTAAATGACTATAGTCAAATATTACTTCATATCGATTTGAATTGTCCTGTTGGCGGTTGCGATCCTTGGGATCAATATGCAAGGCTAAGTTTATTGAAAGATGGCGAAGCATGGGAATTGGCTCGTTACATCACTCCTTTTGGAAAAGCTTGTGGAGGTTGGGTATTTGATATTACTGATTTCCGTTCAAAATTAGTTGGACAGGTTGATTTCGAATCTTATATACAAGTTTGGGGAGCTTCTGGCTGGTTGTTAAACGCAGTAATTGAATTGGTTCCTGGAACACCAGCATACAAATATGTAAAAATTGACAAACTTTGGAATAACGATTATCTCGTTTATGGAGATCCTGGAATTTCTTATAATTTGACGGACACTTTAATGAACATTCCAAATAATGCCGTAAGCGCAAAGATACGATTAACCTCAACTGGTCATGGACAAGGCAACACAAGCAATGCCGCCGAATTTTATAATGCAACACATACTATCAATGTAAATGGGGTAAGTACTTTTACACAAAATTTATGGAAAACTGATTGCGCAACAAATTCGTGCACAGCGCAAAGCGGCACTTATACCTATTCAAGAGCAGGATGGTGTCCAGGCCAAGATGTTCAACCACATTTTTTTGATTTGGCCGGTTTATTCACTCCAGGACAATCAATTTCATTGGATTATGTATTACAACCTTATACCAATTTGCTAAATACAGGTTATAATAATGGAAGCCATACCGAACCTTATTTAAGAGTACAAGGCTATTTGGTTTCTTACGGAAATAGTCCATTGGTTTCAATCCAAGAATCAGAAATACAAAATCTCGAACTAAATGTTTATCCGAATCCAGCAAAAGATTTATTTTCTGTTTATTGTAAATCTGCAAAATCTGGCATAGTAGACATTAAACTTTATGATGCTGTTGGCAGACTTTATTATTCTAAAACCGCAAATCATTTGCAAGGCGAATGGTACGAAGAAATTTCAGTAAAAGATGCACCAATGGGTTTCTATTTTCTAAAAGTGAAATCTGAAAGTGGCATCGTTACTAAAAAAATTATTTTGCAATAAAAAAGTTCAACACTTTTGAAGGAGCATTAATTTTGATGCTCCTTTTTTTATGTTTAAAATCAGCTTCATAAAAAAAGATTACCTATTTCATCTAGTTTTATTTAAATTTGTTTAAAATATATTTTTATGAAAAAATCAATACTCTTAATTTATATTATTGCATTTAGTTTTTTCCATTCTTATGGACAATCACCTGATTATTGCATCCCTAATAGATTTTCTGAAACAGCTGTTTTCGACAGTTCAGATATTCAAATAACAACCAATGTTGTTTATGCCACTCCAATAAATTTCTTCACCGGTCAGCGCGATACTTTAAAAATGGATTTTTATTATCCAAATCCTGCGGTTGATCCTCTTTCAAAAAAACCATTTATTCTTTTGATTCATGGTGGCGCTTTTTTGGCAGGGGCAAAATCAGATATGAATTATAAATGCATGGAATTTGCGCGTCGCGGCTTCGTCACAGCAACAATTGATTATCGCCTCGGGTGGAATTGTCCGGCTACAGATTTTGTAAATATCTGTATTCTCTGTGGCAGTTTGAATTTTAATTTGATGAATGCCACTTATTGTGCAGCTCAAGATGCCCGTGCAGCAATGCGTTTTATCAATGCAAATGCCCCAACTTACGAAATTGACACTTCTTATCTTTTTATTGGTGGCGAAAGCGCTGGCTCTATCACGGCTTTGCACGCCACATTCTGGGATCAAACTGAAGCAAATAAATTCTGGCCAGGGGCAATAGCAAATGTTGGAACATTAGATACTGTTGGAAACACCCTTCCAAACAATTATTCAATTAAAGGTATTATAAATTCTTGTGGGGCAGTTACCAAAGACAGTATCATTTTGAACAACGGAAACATTCCAATGATTAGTTTTGCTGATGAATTTGATTGCATTGTTCCACCTGGCTACGGACAAGTTATTAGTTGTGTTTGCCAGCCATTTTATTGGACTGCAGGTTCTAATATTCTTCATAATTTATTGACTTCAAATGGAATTTGTTCTCAATATTTTAAAATACTTGGGAGTGCAAATCATTGTTCATTTCCCCAAACAGAGCTGGTAAGAAAATCCTCTTGCTTTCTAAAAACGGTAATGTGCAATACTTGCAACTCATCTTATGGAACCAATATTTATGCTCCGGTAGCATGTAGCACACTTTCAGAAATAAACGAAAATAAAGACAATTCATCAGCTCTATATTTTACAATTCAAAATCCTGTAAATGATGAAGCACTATTACGATTTTCAAAAATCACAGAACAATCCTGCAAAATTGTTATTTCGAATGTCTTGGGGCAAAGTTTTATTTCGAAAGAAATGAATCTAAACCAAGAGAACATCAGCATAAATACTTCTGAAATTCCATCAGGAATTTATTTGGTAAGTGTTTTTAATAATTCGACCTCTTTTACCAGGAAAATGATTAAACTTTAAATTCTGCTTTGAGAAAATTGAACTAGCTATTCAACTTATTGCGGTGCGAAGTTTCCGAACTTCGCACTTTTTATTACGTTAATTTTGAGAATCAATCTTAATACGTTCGTCATTGCGAAGCGTTGCCCTGAGCATTTGTCGAAGGGGAGGAACGACTGAAGCAAACTACTTTTGAAAATGGATATTTCATATTGCTTTATTCAATTACCTTTCGACCAAATTACCATTTCCCCAATATTAAATTTGGTAATTCATAAATTTACTTTAGTTTTGTATAATTAATAATTGTTGATTTTTACCAACCAATATTAAGTAGTATAATTTAACTTAAAATGTAAAAAGATGAAAAAAAAAGTTTTATTAATCGCTTTTCTATTTTCAATGGCAAATATATACGTAGTAAAAGCTCAATTAAAAATGTCTTCTGATGGCAATTTTAGTATTGCCGCCACACCAAATCCTGTTAGTTATATCAAATTGCAAAATTCACAAACAATAGCAATACCAAATACATGGAGCTATGCATTTGTAAGCTCCATAACAAACATGCATTTAAACGGTGGAACTGGCTCATACTGCATGGGAGTTAGTGGCAGTTCTACTTTTCCTTCACCATTACTTTATGGTCAATCTTTTGGGGTTTATGGTACCGCAGGTAATGCAACAAATGGTTATAATTACGGCGTTTTCGGTGTAGTTACAGGAAGTAAATATGGTGCAGGAATTTTTGGAGCTTCGAGAACAAGATTTTCTTATAATGTTGGTGGCGATTGGGCAGGTTTTTTCAATGGCAATGTAAAAATAGGAACTTCCAGTGCTGATATTCTAATGGTTTTTGGTACAACTTATACCTCTGACCAAAGGTTAAAAAAGAACATAGTCCCTTTAACAAACACAATCAATTTAATTTCAGGATTAAATGCCGTTGAGTACAAATTTAAAACTAGACAAGATTTAATATCAGATGGCATTTTTCCAACAGATACTTCTTCAGGAGTTTTTCAGGAAAGTTCAAATATAAATAAAACTCATTATGGATATCTTGCACAAGCTGTTCAGCAAGTATTACCAGAACTTGTTTATGTTGGGGCAGATAGTTTGCTTGCCATTGATTATATTGGTTTAATTCCTTTAGTAATTGAAGCAGTAAAAGAACAAAATACAACAATTCAAAATCAAAAGTTAGCAATTAAAGATTTGCAGGAGCAAATAAATAAATGTTGTAATGTGCCAATAAATACAAATAAAATGATTAATGATAATTCAAATAATAATGATATATCTCCGGCAATTTTATACCAAAACACACCAAATCCTTTTACCAGAGAAACGCAAATTAAATGTTTCATTCCAGAAAATTCAAAAAATGCAAGTTTATATTTCTACAATATGCAAGGAGCTCAACTAAGAAGAATTATTATTAATGATAAAGGAAATCAAAGCATTACAATTCAAGGATCAGAATTTTCAGCAGGAATGTATATGTATACTTTAATTATTGATGGTAAAGAAATAGACACAAAGAAAATGATATTAACGGATTAATAAAACTATAAAAAAATGAAAATTTTTTATTTTCTTATAACAGTAGCAATATTCTTTTGCAATCCGCTATATAGCCAATGGGCGCCAATAGGGGCAAAATGGTATTATGATCATTACTCCGCAGCTCCTCCTTATCTCACAGTAATAGAATCTATAAAAGATACTGTTATTTTGACTAAACAATGCAGGACATTGGAAACTTATGAAATTTTCTCCGTGATGGATTCAACTGGAGGCTATCATTGGGATACGTTAAATTGCCCTCTTCAATATTCCTACTATGATTCGTCCAAAGTTTATCTTTTAGATAATATTAAAAATAGCTTTTATTTACTTTATGATTTTAATGCTATCACTGATGATACAATAACAGTAAAAGATTCATTATTTCAAGGTTATTGTCCGGATTCTTATCCCAGTTATTTATTTCAATATAAAATTGATATTATTGGGGATACGCTAATAAATGGAATAACCTTAAAAAAACAATATACATCAGCTACACAAAATTCCGATTGGTTTTTTTCTGACCCACCACCACCATATGGTGGATTATTCGGACATGAACCAATAATTGAAAGAATAGGCTCATTAAAATATTTATTTGGAGTATTTAGTGCAGTTGAAGGCAGTATAAAGTGTTTAAGGTGTTACCAAGACAGTAATATTTTCTATCGTTCTCCCGATTGGCCAGTTTCACTTGCATGTGATTATTTATATCAATTACCGACAAATATTAATGAAACTGCGAATTTGCAAAGTAACATTAAAATATTTCCAAACCCTGCAAATGATTATATTACATTTCAATCTTCTATGTCATTTTATACCAACCCCATTAATATTAATATATATAATATTATAGGAGGTATTGTTAAATCGCTGACATTTTCTGGTAAAAAAACCGAATATAAAATGAACACACTTAACCTTAATGGTTTTTATTATTATGTAATTTTTTCAAACCGTACATTATTAAAATCTGGTACTTTCATTGTAACTCATTAAATCTTATTTTATGAAAAAAACAATCATATTTTTTTTACTGAGCAGTTTTGTTCTTACGTGTGCTGCACAAAAATATCTTGATACAATATGTTGGGTTAAAGTCAACGACCAACTATGTATGCCATCTGTAGGAAATAATACTCAAATTGATTCTTTGAACACATTATTTAATAAATACAAAGTTCATTATTATCAACAAGCACTTCCTTTCGCACATAACCCTGAATTATTAAAAATTTATGAAATTCATTGTGCTGATAAAATTGAGAATTTAATTACTGAACTTAATAGTAAATACAAATCTAAATTTACAACATTTAGCAGATTTGAAAACGATACCTCGCATATAGAAGTTTATGATCCATCGGATTACATGTGGACTATTGATTGGCTTTGGCATTTAAAGAAAACTCAGTGCGATCTTGCTTGGGATATTACAAAAGGTTCATCAGAAATTAAAATTGCTATTTTAGACTATAATTTTGATATAACACATCCAGATTTGGCGTATAAAATATATCCGCCTTATGATCCTTTTGATAATACTATTTTTAGCTGTACCTCTGGTTCTGATTCTCATGGCACATCTGTTGCAAGTTATGCAGGTGCTGAAACTGATGGTGGAGGGCAATTAGCTTCTACAGGTTTTAAGACTATGCTAATCGCATATCATGACGGTTCAAGACAAAATGTTTTACAAAAGGCTTTACATGCCTGCAATGTTATGGGTGCTAAAATTATTATTTCATGTGCTGGGAGCAGTCTTGGATGTTATCCCGATTCAACTACAGGTGAGGCTTTAATTGTTAAAGAAATATTAGATAATGGCACTGCAATTATTTGGCCGGCTGGAAATGGAACTACTGGTGCGCATTGCGGCGATACAATAAGTGGATTTCACGCATTTTATCCTTTTAACCCCATTTATGATAACAGAATAATTATTGTCTCAGGTACAAGTAAAGGTGATAGTTTATATTATTGGGCCAATAGTCTAACTTTCTCCGACTTGTGCATTAATTTCGATAACTTCAATGTTAATTTCTCCGACCCG
>JACAAW010000159.1 GCA_013377115.1 Bacteroidota bacterium
ATGTGCGAAGGTTTGTTTTTTGCATTTAGAGATTATTGTAAATATAACAATCATAAATTTAAAGCGGTTCCAATTTATAGTTCATCAACAATGAGTCTTGGAACCACTGATACGCTGAATAAAATTATCAATTCCTTCAAGCCAACTTATATTATCCTGGCACTGGGTTCTAACGAACTATTTATTAAAGACATCAAGAAAAACAGAGATAAATATGTGAAGAGCATTATTCAGAAAATAGGTAAAAGGAAATATATCTGGATTGGCCCTCCAAACTGGAAAAAAGACACTGGAATTAATGATATGATTGCTAGTAACGTTCCACGAAATCAATTTTTCTTATCCAGAGATTTAAAATTTCAAAGAATTAGTGATGGCGCGCATCCAACTAGGGCATCGAGTAGAGATTGGGCTGATACAATAGCAACCTGGGTAATGAAGAAGAGTTGTTATCCAATCTTACTAAATAAACCTCCAGCTGATTTTCAAAAAAAGGTAGAAAAACCAAAAACATTATCAAAAACTACAGTTAAACATAAACACAAAACCAAATAAGTCTTTTATTTCATGCTGTTAAATATCTATTTAGAAAATATTAAAGATTTATTTATTTATAATAAAGACAATCCAATGCTGTTTAACAGCGGTGCGTTTTTGTTGCTCTTCACCTTGTTTATTAGCATTTATGCTGCAGTATATAAAAGCAAACAAGCCAGAACATGGTATTTATTTGCATTTAGCATCTTCTTTTATTATAAAGCAAGTGGATTTTACTTTTTAATTTTATTGCTATCCGTTTTTGCAGATTATTGGATTGCTTTGATATTAATGAAAATCGAAAATAAGCGATACCGGCTTGCTTTCCTGATTTTTTCCCTTTGCCTGAATTTAGGACTTCTGTTTTATTTTAAATACACTAATTTTTTAGTTGAGAACTTTGCGAATCTCACGAATGGTAAATTTAAGGCAATTGATATTTTCTTACCAATTGGTATTTCGTTTTACACATTCCAAACCATTAGCTATGTTGTAGATGTTTATCGGAAAGTAATTCCACCTACCAAGAGTTTTATTGATTACGCATTTTATATGACGTTTTTCCCGCATTTGGTCGCTGGTCCAATTGTTAGAGCGCGTGACTTTTTGCCTCAAATCAATAAAAAAATACAAATTTCCAAAGTTGATATCGGAATTGGTTTATTCTTAATTATTAAGGGTTTGATTAAAAAAGCAGTAATTGCTGATTATTTGGCCCAATACAATGATATTATTTACGGAATGCCAAGTAGTTATTCTGGTTTCGAAAACTTGATGGCGCTTTATGGTTATACCATTCAAATTTATTGCGATTTTTCTGGATATTCAGATATGGCAATTGGTTTAGCCAGACTAATGGGATTTAGGCTCTGCGACAATTTCAATTCACCATATATTTCATCAAATATTACTGAGTTTTGGCGCAGATGGCATATGTCGCTTTCTTCCTGGCTAAGAGATTATTTGTATATTTCGATGGGAGGAAACCGCCATGGAAAATTCAGACAAAATATTAATTTATTCCTCACAATGCTAATCGGAGGGTTGTGGCATGGAGCTTCATGGAAATTTGTTGTTTGGGGAGGACTGCATGGCATTGGATTGATTGTTCATAAATTATATTTAAAGTTAAAATTACCTTTCGCAGATGCAAAATGGGCCAAGATTCTCGGTATCTTTATTACTTTTCATTTTGTAGCAATTCTTTGGGTGTTTTTCAGAGCTGATTCTTATGGCTCTGCAATTGATTCATTGAGACAAATTTTCTGCAATATGGATCTTGCATTTGTTGCTCCATTTGCAAAGGTGAGAGGTTTGTTTCTAGTAATTTTGGCAATAGGAATCATCACTCATTTCATTCCTTTAAAATACAAAGAATTTGCCTTAGAAAAATTTACCAACCTTCATTTTGCTTTTAAGTTTATTATCATTCTTGTTGTAATCCAATTGGTACTTCAATTGCAGAGCGAAAACGTAACTCCATTTATTTATTTCCAATTTTAGATAAAATTTCGCCTTAACAGAACATTTTATTATCTTTGCAATAGACTTTGTCATATAAAATGCTAAAACACCTATTTATAGAGAATTACGCACTAATTGAAAAATTAGACATTGATTTTGCTGATGGTTTTTCCATTATTACTGGCGAAACAGGAGCAGGGAAATCAATTTTACTTGGTGCATTGGGTTTAATTCTTGGTCAACGTAATGATTCTCAGGTTTTATTTGATAAAAATAAAAAATGCATTATCGAAGGTACTTTTTATATCAAAGATTATGATTTACATAATTTCTTCAATTCAAATCAACTCGATTTTGAAGAAAACACAATTCTCAGACGAGAAATAAATGCTCAAGGAAAGTCACGGGCTTTTATTAATGACACACCAGTAAATATAAATCTTTTAAAAGAACTTGGCGAAGGTTTGGTTGATATTCATTCTCAGCACAAAACACTTGCTTTAAATAACTCCGAATTTCAATTGGCAGTGGTTGATAATTACGCGAAAAATACTGATACATTAAAGAATTATCAACAGGAATTTAAAACTTATGTTCTTTTAAAGAAGGAATTTGAAGAAGTTAAAGAGCAAGAGAAGCAATCAAAAGTTGATCGTGATTATTACCAGTTTCTATTTGATGAACTCGAAGCTTCATCACTAAAAATTGGGGAGCAATCAGAAATAGAATCTGAACTCGAAACATTAAATCACGCTGAAGAAATTAAATCAGGATTAAGCAAAACATCGGTATCAATGAGTAATGGAGATTTGAATCTTCTTTCTTCAATATCCGAAATAAAAAATATTTTAACCAATTTATCGAAATTCAATCCTGAAATCAAAGAATTACAAGAAAGAATTAATGCATGTTATATTGAATTAAAAGATGTTTCCAGCGAGATTGAAAAACTTGAAAATGAAATATCTTACAATCCAGCCCGAATTGAGGAAATCAGTTTAAAATTGGATAATTTAATTCGACTTCAGCAAAAGCATCACGTTGGAACAACCGAGGAATTATTAGAAGTTATGAATTCCATTTCAGATAAACTTTTAAATATTAATTCTTTAGAAGAAAAAATTGCGAAATTGCAATTAGAAATAAATCGAAAAATCGAAATTTTAGCTGATTTATCTGAAAAATTATCAAAAAACAGGTTTCAAATTGTTGATTCAATTGAAAATGAATTACAATCCTTGCTAGTAAGCTTGGGAATGCCTAACGGACAGTTGAAAGTTGAAATATTGCCATTATCGGATTTTACTTTATTTGGAAAAGACAAAGTAAAATTTCTATTTACGGCTAACAAAGGAGCCGAAATGAATGAGGTTTCAAAAATTGCTTCAGGCGGTGAATTGTCTAGATTAATGCTCAGTATAAAATCATTAATTTCGCAAAGGAATTTATTGCCAACAATTATTTTTGATGAAATAGATAGCGGTGTATCTGGCGAAATTGCTGCAAAAATGGGCAATATTATGAATGAAATGTCTGCATCAATGCAAGTTATTGCAATTACGCATTTACCTCAAATTGCAGCAAAAGGAAAAACTCATTACTTCGTTTATAAAGAAACAGATGACGAGTTAACCAGATCAGCAATAAAAAAATTAAACAATGAAGAAAGAGTTGTTGAAATAGCCAAAATGCTTAGCGGCGAAAAGATGACAGAAACCGCTGTTAAAGCAGCAAAAGAATTATTAAACTAAAAATTTAAAAATAAAATATGTATAATTTACTCAAAGGAAAAAAAGGAATTATTTTCGGTGCATTGAATGATAAATCAATTGCCTGGAAAGTTGCAGAAAGAGCTCATGAAGAAGGAGCAGAGTTTGTATTAACAAATACTGCCCCAGCATTAAGATTTGGCGACACTCATATTCTTGCAGAAAAGTGCAATGCATTAATTGTACCTGCTGATGCAACAAGTATTCGTGATATAGAAAACTTGTTTAAAGAAACTGAAAAAAAGTTTGGGGGAAAAATCGATTTCATTCTTCATTCAATTGGAATGTCGCCAAATGTTAGAAAGAAATTTGCTTATGATGAATTAAGTTATGAGAATTTTCAAAAAACAATTGATATTTCAGCTTTATCATTCCATAAAGTTATTCAAACAGCTAAAAAATTTGATGCCATAAACGATTGGGGTTCAATTGTAGCTTTATCATATATTGCAGCGCAAAGAACTTTATTTGAATACAACGATATGGCAGAAGCTAAAGCGCTTTTAGAATCCATAGCTCGCAGTTTTGGTTATATTTATGGAAGAGAAAAGAAAATAAGAATCAATACCATATCTCAATCACCAACTCCAACTACTGCTGGAAGCGGTGTAAAAGGTTTTGACGGCCTTTTAGATTTTACAGAACGTATGTCGCCACTTGGCAATGCCACAGCTTTAGAATGTGCGGATTATTGTATCACACTTTTCTCTGATTTAACAAGAAAAGTAACCATGCAAAATTTATTTCATGATGGTGGATTTTCAAGTATGGGTATGAGTTCAAGTGCTATGCAGTTGTATAACAAGAGTTTGGAATGCAACGAATGCGATTACAAAAATCAAAGTGAATTAGAAAAGTAATCGACAATTGATTGTTGAAAACATTTTTTGGTCAATCGTGGCAAATTTCTTACTTTTGCCTCCTTTAATTTAATTTCGATAAATTATATAAATAACAATAAATATTTACTATGAGTTTTAGAATAATTGTGTTAGCTAAGCAAGTGCCTGATACCAGAAATGTTGGCAAAGATGCAATGAAAGCTGATGGAACTGTTAATAGAGCTGCTTTACCAGCAATTTTCAATCCTGAAGATTTAAACGCACTTGAACAAGCTTTAAGAATTAAAGATAAAATGAAAGATGCAGAAGTGATCATTTTAACAATGGGACCAACACGTGCATCGGAAATTATCAGAGAAGCAATGTACAGAGGCGCTGATAGAGGTTATTTAATTACCGATAGAAAATTTGCTGGTTCTGATACATTAGCAACTTCTTATACTATTTCATTAGCGGTAAAAAAATTGGCTCCATATCATTTGATTATTTCTGGTCGTCAAGCAATTGATGGCGATACTGCTCAAGTTGGACCACAAGCTGCCGAAAAACTTGGTATTCCACAAATAACTTATGCAGAGGATGTTCAATCTGTAGAAAATAATATCGTTACAGTAAAACGCAGATTAGAAAGAGGAGTTGAAGTTGTATCTTGTCCAATGCCTGCATTAATTACTGTTCATAGTTCAGCACCAGCTTGTAGAAATAGAAATTCAAAACTCTTGATGAAATTCAAACATGCACGTGCAGTTACCGAATTACAAGAAGAAACTAAAGATTATACTGAATTGCATTCTCACAGACCATATTTGAAAATAGAGGAGTGGAGCGTAGCTGATTTAGATGCTGATTTCGAAATGTTAGGATTGACTGGCTCACCAACAAAAGTAAAGAAAATAGAAAATGTTATACTTCAACAAAAAGATTCAAAAGTAATTTCTTCTGATGACAAAGAAGTTGAAGCATTAATGGTTGAGTTAATCAACAATCATGTAATTGGATAATTAAAAATAGTAATCATTTATTTATAGAAAATCGTGAATAATATTTTTGTATACTGCGAAATAGAAAACGGAAACGTTGAGGATGTAAGTTTAGAAATCTTATCCAAAGGCAGGAAATTAGCAAATCAACTAAATTGCAAACTTGAAGCTGTTGTTATTGGGACACAATTAAATAATATCGAATCACAACTTTTCCCTTATGGCGTTGATGTAATTCATGTTGCTGATGATCCTAGATTATATCCATACACAACATTGTCGCATGCAGCCGTTGTTGTTAATGTTTTTAAAGAGGAGAAACCAGAAATAGCATTGTTCGGTGCAACTTCAGTTGGTAGAGATTTAGCTCCTAGAGTTGCTTCTGCATTAAAATGCGGTTTAACTGCTGATTGTACAAGTTTAGTTATTGGCGATCATACCGAAAACAAAACTGGAACAGAATATAAAAATCTTTTATATCAAATAAGACCAGCATTTGGAGGAAACATCATTGCAACAATTATCAATCCTGATACCAGACCACAAATGGCAACGGTTAGGGAAGGTGTAATGAAAAAAGAAATTGTTTCAACCACTTATCAAGGAATCGTTAAAAAAGTTGATATTGGCGCATTTATTACTGACGAAGATTTTATTGTAAAAATTATTGAACGTCATATTGAAGAACAAAAAATCAATATTAAATCTGCTCCAATTATTGTGGCTGGAGGTTATGGTGTTGGTTCAAAAGAAAATTTCAAACTTTTATATGATTTAGCAGATTTAGTTGGTGGACAAGTTGGTGCATCAAGAGCTGCAGTTGATGCTGGTTACGTTGATCACGCAAGACAAGTTGGACAAACTGGAGTTACTGTTCGTCCAAAATTATATATTGCATGCGGTATTTCTGGAGCGGTTCAACACAGAGCCGGAATGGATCAATCCGTTCAAATTATTTCAATTAATAACGATCCAAATGCTCCAATTAATTTGATAGCTGATTATACTATCATTGGAAACGTTAGTGATGTTATTCCAAAAATGATTAGATATTACAAAGAAAATTCGAAATAATATTCAATTAGTAAAAGATACGATAAGAAAAATATTAAATACATTAGTAATCAAAAGAAAATGGCAAACTTTTATACCGATAATTCAAATTTAAAATTCCATTTAGAGAATCCTTTAATGGAGAAAATTGTGAAATTAAAGGAACGAAATTTTATTGATAAAGAAACATTCGATTATGCACCTTTGGATTTCGAAGATGCAATGGATTCTTATGATAAAGTATTGGAAATTGTTGGTGAAATTTGTGGTGATATTATCGCTGTCAACGCTGAATCTGTTGACAAAGAAGGTCCAACACTTGAGAATAATAGAGTTACTTATGCTAGAGGAACTCAAGAAAATCTAGATGCAATAAACAATTCAGGATTGAATGGTTTTTCATTACCACGGAAATTTGGCGGTTTAAATTTCGCTTTAACTCCATACGTAATGGCTGCTGAGCTTATCTCAAGAGCCGATGCAAGTTTTGTAAACATTTTCGGTTTACAAGATTGTGCCGAAACCCTTAATGAATTTGCTACTGAAGAATTAAGACAAGAATATTTACCTCGTTTCCCAAAAGGAGACACTGCTGCAATGGTTTTAACCGAACCAGATGCTGGATCGGATTTACAAGCTGTTCAGTTAAAAGCTACTTTTGACGAAAAAAGCAATCTTTGGAGATTAAATGGTGTAAAACGTTTCATTACAAATGGAAATGCAGAAATATCTTTAGTCCTTGCTCGTAGTGAAGTTGGAACTAATGATGCTCGCGGACTTTCATTATTTGTTTTTGACAGAGACGAAACCGTAACAGTTAGAAGAATTGAACATAAATTAGGAATTGTTGGTTCTCCAACTTGCGAATTGGTTTTTAAAGATTCTCCAGCCAGATTAGTTGGTGATAGAAAATTAGGTTTGATAAAATACGTTATGTCTTTGATGAACGCTGCCCGTTTGGGAATTGGCGCTCAATCAGTTGGTATTTCTGAAGCAGCATACAGAGAAGCATTAAAATACGCACAAGAAAGAGAGCAATTTGGTAAACCAATTATTCAATTTCCGGCAGTTTACGAAATGCTTACCAATATGAAAGTTAATATTGATGCAATTCGTACTTTGCTTTACGAAACTTGTCGTTTTGTTGACGTTTACAAAGCATACGCTCATATTGAAAAAGAAAGAAAACTAGAACAAGAAGAAAAAAATGATGCAAAAATTTATCAAAAAAATGCAGACGTTTTCACTCCACTTCTAAAATTGATTTCTAGTGAATACTGTAATAAAATTGCTTACGATTCAATTCAAATCCATGGTGGTACTGGCTATATGAAAGATTTTCCAATCGAAAGAATCTATCGTGATGCTCGTATTACTTCAATTTACGAAGGAACAACTCAATTACAAGTTGTTGCTGCAATAAAAGGGGTTGGTTCAAATGCATATTTCAATATCATGAAAGAATACGAATCAAGAACAATTAAATCTGATCTTGATTATTTGAAAAAGCATTTAATTTCAATGACTGAAGAATATGCTCAAACTGTTGAGAAAGTTACTTTCATGAAAGACAATGAATATTACGATTTTAACTCTCGTAGATTGGTTGAAATGGCTGGAAATATCATCATGGGATATTTATTATTGTTTGATGCAAATAGGGAAGAGTCATATAAAAACTCTGCTGAAATATTTATCAGAAAAGGTTTGTCAGAAAACCACGAAAAAGCCACTTTTATTGA
>JACAAW010000016.1 GCA_013377115.1 Bacteroidota bacterium
TCAAAATTCAGATGAATAAACCTAGCTTGGATTTTTTGATGAGTAAGTTTATGAATAAAAATCTTCGAAATATGCTCAATTTTTATTTCAGTATTTTGAAAATCGGTTTGAGTTAATAGTTTTTCGTGGAAAGCATCAATATTTTCAATTTCATCGGTTTCAATTAAAGGAAATTCGAATAAATTCTTCCAAATATCACTCTCTTTTCTTTTATTCAATAAAATATGGCTGTTATTTTTAATAATCAGATAGTTAAAATATCGGTTTGTTTGTTTTATTTTTTTTTCTTTATAGGGAAGCCGTTCAACAGTTTTTTTCTGGTAAGCTATACAATTCGATACCAGAGGACAATTTATGCAATTAGGATGATGTGGCTTGCATTGTAAAGCGCCAAATTCCATTATCGCTTGGTTGAACAAGGAAGGATTGTTATTTGAAATTAATTCGTCAAGGATTTCATAAATTTCAGTTTCACCTTTTTTTGAATCAATAGGAGTTTCAATTCCATAAAACCTTGTAATTATCCGAGATACATTTCCATCAAGAACAGGATGCTTTTGATCAAATGCAAATGATGCAATTGCGCTTGCAGTATACCTTCCAATGCCTTTTAGTTTAATAATTTCTGAAAATTCATTTGGAAAAGCTCCTTTTAATTCTTTTGAAATATAAATTGCAGTGTGATGCAAATTCCTGGCTCGTGTATAATAACCAAGTCCTTGCCATAATTTCAATACTTCATCTTCTGAAGCGTTCGCAAGTGAATGAATATCTGGGAAGTTTCTGGCAAATTTATTATAATAGTCTAATCCTTGATCAATTCTTGTCTGTTGAAGAATGATTTCAGACAACCAAATAAAGTATGGATCCTTGGTTTCTCTCCATGGAAGATCTCTTTTATTGTAAGAATACCAGTTAATTATTTCAAAATCAAAACACATAATTATGTAAAACAAATTTAAATTGAGATATTTATGGTAAAAATAGTGATATTTTTTTTCATATTTTTTTAAATTATATTATCTTTGCACCCCAATTTAAAATTATTAACAAATTAAAATACAAAAAAGAACATGACTAAAGCAGAAATTGCAACAGAAATTGCGAATAAAACAGGAGTTGAAAAAGTTGCTGTTCAAGCAACAATCGAAGCATTAATGTCAAGCATTAAGAGTTCATTATCTAAAGGAGAAAACGTTTATTTAAGAGGATTTGGAAGTTTTACAATTAAAAAAAGAGCCACAAAAACTGGTAGAAATATTTCAAAAAATACAACTATTATTATTCCAGCACATAATATTCCTGCTTTTAAACCAGCAAAAACATTTGTTAATGACGTTAAGAAAAATGTAAAATAATTTTACATTTAATAAATACATTATTCATAGTAAGAAAATTAAATCAATATGCCAAGCGGAAAAAAAAGAAAAAGACATAAAATGGCAACTCATAAACGGAAAAAACGTTTAAGAAAAAACAGGCATAAAAAGAAATAATTATTTTTAATTCTCTTATACCGCTATTTTAAAATACTTTCAGCTACATGGTTTCAAAAAGGCACCATGTAGTTGCTATTTGTGTACATTTTGTTTTTACAAAATGATTCAGAATTTAAATTCTTATTTTTTAGACAATATAAAAAAGAGTGAAAGAATTAATCATTGATTCAAGCCAAAACGAAGTTGTAATTGCTTTACTTGAAGAAAAACGTCTGGTTGAAATCAATACAGAAAAAGTTGATAATAACTTTTCTGTTGGGGATGTATATTTAGGCAAAATAAAAAAAATAATACCGGGTCTAAACGCTGCTTTTGTTGATGTTGGATACGAAAAAGATGCTTTTTTGCATTATTTAGATTTAGGTGTTCAGGTAAATTCCTTGAATAAATTCACGAAACTTGCCTTAAATTCTAAGCAGATTCCCGAATCAATGAGTTCTTTTCAATTGGAAAAGGACATTGAAAAAACAGGAAAAATTTCTAATGTAATTGCTCAAGGTCAGCAAATATTGGTTCAAATTGCTAAAGAGCCTATTTCAACAAAAGGTCCAAGAATTAGTTCTGAAATTTCTTTTGCTGGACGTTATTTGGTCTTGGTTCCTTTTTCTGATCGTATTTCTGTTTCCCAGAAAATAAAGGACGCTGATGAAAGAGGAAGATTGAAAAGAATCATTCAAAGTATCAAGCAGAAAAATTTCGGTATTATTATTCGAACTGTTGCTGAGAATAAAATGGTTGCCGAATTAGATGCTGATTTAAATGATTTAATGTCTAAATGGAATGCCGTTGCTGAGAAATTGCCAACCGCAAAAGCTCCACAAAAAATAGTTGGAGAACTTAACCGTACTTCAACAATTCTTAGGGATTTATTGAATGAATCATTTAATAGTATTAATGTTAATGATAGCGATCTTTACGAAGAAGTTAGAAATTATATTAAAACAATTGCTCCTGATAAGTTAGAAATTGTTAAGCTTTATAAAGGCAAAACAACAATTTTTGAGCATTTTGGAATTGAAAAGCAAATAAAAAATTCATTCGGGAAAATTGTTACGATTAAAAGCGGCGCATATTTAATTATTGAACATACCGAAGCGCTGCATGTTATTGATGTAAATAGTGGACATCGCATGAATTCTGCAAATAATCAAGAAACCAATGCTTTAGATGTAAATCTTGAAGCAGCCTCCGAGGTTGCAAGGCAATTAAGGTTGAGAGATATGGGTGGGATTATTGTCATCGATTTTATTGATATGCACGAAGGAACGAATAGAAGAAAACTCTATGAGCATATTAAAGAATGTATGAAATCTGATAGAGCCAAGCACAATATTCTTCCTCCTAGTAAATTTGGATTGGTTCAAATTACCCGCCAGCGAGTTCGTCCGGAAATGAACATCGATACCGTTGAAAAATGTCCCGTTTGTGATGGTTCTGGTGAAATTAAAGCTAGTATAGTATTGATTGATGAAATTGAAAATAATATTAGATACTTATTACAAAAACAAAATGAACCATATTTGAAAATTACGGTTCATCCATATATTTATGCCTATTTAACCAAAGGATTAGTTTCTCTTCAGGTTAAATGGTATTTTGCCTTTAAAAAATGGGTTCGGATTACTCCAATGTCATCCTATAACTTTTTGGAATACCATTTTTTCAATAAAAAAGATGATGAAATCGTTTTATAAATGCGGTTTCATCATTTATTTTCCTAATTTATTTCCTGGATTTGTTTTTTTAAGGAGTTTATTATAATTTCACAAATAGTAATTCTGTGTTTATTGAATTTAGCAAAAAATGAACAAAAAAATCATCACTCCTGGAATTGCCTTATCTAAAGCCCAAGCATATTGTGCCTATCAGGAAAGAAGCCATGATGAGGTGCGTAAAAAATTGTGGGAATGGGAAATTGATAATGAAATTGCAGAAAATATTATCGTCGAATTAATTAACGATGGTTTTATTAATGAAAGTCGGTTTGCCGAATCATATGCACGAGGAAAGTTCAGAATAAAAAAATGGGGGAAGCAAAAAATCAAAGCAGCACTTCGCCAAAAAAAAGTAACTGAAAAATGTATTTCTGAAGCATTGTCAAAAATCAACATGAGTGATTATCAGGAAGTAATAAATGAAATCGCCGTTAAAAAACTTTCAGAATATAAAGGCGACAAATTAATAATTAATAAAACTGCTGCTTATCTTATTCAAAGGGGTTTTGAATCGGAATTGATCTGGGATGTTTTAAACGGAATTCGGACTGATTAAAATCCATAATTAAATCCAAAAGAAAGGGTATTCCTATTTCCCCGGTATAAAAGAGGGGTATACTTTACGATTTCTCCGGTAGTTAAGCTATTACAATATTCAAAAGTAATGTAGGCATCATTAAATAGTTCGTAACGGAATTTTAAATTCACAGATTTGTTTTTCCATGCAACACTATCAATAAAAGGATCGCCTAAACCACTATAATTTATTCCAGTATAGGAATAATCTTTTCCTCGCATTGATTCAGTATAAGACAGATCTATCATTAATTTTCTAATGGGTTTAATCCTGGCGCAAACATAATATTCAACAGAATTATCGCGTAAATAATGACCTAAATTGTAATTGTTTGACTCGAAAGTAGTGGTCGGAATAAAATGTTTGTAAGCGATTGGATTTGTTCTGGTATATTCACCAATAATTGAGACATTAGGAATTTTAGAAAACCTAAATCCGAATTTCCCACTAAAAAAATTAGATTGTTTTGCTGCATCCCACATATTTGAAATGTTCAATTCATCAATAAAAACAGAAGCATAAATATGAACATTTTTTATTTGCCGGGAGCTTACATCAAAAAACATTTGTGCATTAGACCCACCAAAATTACTGGTAACATAAGTATGATCGAGGGATTTATAAAAGAATACAGGCATATAATAAGCTGGATTGCTTCCCATATTGCTATAAATAATGGAGTTCCCTAAAGAAATATTGAATTTTTTAAAAGGTATGAAGGTAAACATATTGGCACTTAAATGTTTTTCCTGATAAACCAGTCTTGTCCCACTTGGAATAGTGTAACTATTTGCACTATCAACAACTTCAGAAGATAACCAGCCATGAACATAATTAAACTCGAACCATTTTACTGGATGAATTTTTATGTAAACTTGAGCAAAAGAAGGGGTTTTCCCGGAAAAAATATTTGAGCCATTGTAATTATTACCCCACACAAAATGGTCTTTTATTACACCAATTGAAGCCCACTTATTTGAGTAAGTTACCCCTCCACGCATCTCACTATATTCAACTCCACCTTTTACGCTTCCTTTAAATCCTGCTCCTGTACTTTGAACTAAATAATCTGGTGTTGAGAGTGCTGTACTTTCGTAATTGTCTCTTAAACTTGCATAAAATCCGAAGTTTTTTCCAATATAGGCATTTGCTTCAGCTCCGTTCCACCGGTGATAAACATGCTCTTTTTCATTTGTAAAATATTGAAAACCAACTATCGGATTAATGGTAATTGTAAATAGAGAATCTTTTGAGAAAAATAAATCTAGTCGTCTGTTTTTACGATCTTTTTCTCGATTTTCCTTATTAAATAAACCTTTTCCAAAATAGTAAATGTTTTCATTTCCAGGCAATTCCTTAAAGTAATCTCTTTTGAAAAATGCTAAATCTTCTTTTTGCCTTTTTGTTAAAGAGGTGATGCTTTTTTCTGCTTCAACAAGTTTCTCGGCAATAAATTTCCTGGAATACGGTTTAATAGCAGAGTTTATAGAAATTACTTTTTGATTGGCAAGCTCATCCATAAAATCATAAATAGCGGTATTGCTTACATGCTGAAAAACATCTTGAGAAAATGAATTTTTTAATAGAAAAACCAGAAGGAGGACCAAAAAGTATTTTGCTTTCAATATACGGAAATTAGGGTTATCTGCTTCTTGCATTTTTAAATATGATATTGTAAAAGGCTTTAAAAAAGTATTTGATATCGGTTCGAAATGGTTTTATCTCATACAATTCTAAATACTTTTTCTCTGAATCAACAATTTCTTCAAGAGTTTTTGGCATATCTGCATAAAACGGAGGAACTAGGCCTGGTTTGTATTTTTGTCTGTAGTTTCTAAACTCTTCGTCATAAAGACTCAAATAGTGTTCACTTAATGGTCTAACTCCTACCAGTTTAATATCTCCACGAAATAAATTAATGAACATTGGGAATTCGTCAATCCAAAATTTTCTGAAAATTCTTCCAACTGTTGAAATCCTAAAGTCGTTTTTAAATTTACCACCTTCCTCAAGTTTGTTTTTTTCATAGACATATTCTTGCAGGTATTCGGCATAAGGATGCATGGTTCTGAACTTTTTAACATAAATTGTCTTACCTTTTTTTCCAACTCTTTTCATGCTGAAAAGTGGACCATAAGATGGATGCAAATCAAAAGAAGGTTCTTTTACTTTTTCTGCAACAAAAAACAAATGGTTGTTAATATATTGTTCCGAATGAACTTTGAAACCACAAGAATATAATCGGCCCAAAACTTCAGGTCTTGAAAAAACTCTGTTTCTACCATTTGTTAGAAAAAAGTAAATGCTTTTTGTTATTGGTAATTTGGGAAATACTCGTTTTAAAATAAAATCAAGTGTATAATAAAAATAATTAAATACTGGAATGTACTTTTTTAAAATTCTTCTTTTTCGAAGTTCTTTTGTTTCTGCACAACCGATAAAGATTCCATTATCATCAAGTTTATGATTGACAGATTCAAAGAATTTATTGAGTTGTTTAATATCATTTACCCTTTTTAAATTGATGATGGTTTCACATTCTTTATTAATGAATTTATCAATATTGAATTTTGTAGAAGTTGAAACGACAAAGGTTCTGGGGTTTTCAAAATCTACATATTCGTTAAAAAGTGAAAGTGCTCTTTCTCCTGATGTTTCAATTATTAAATCTAAAAGAGTATCTTTTCTAGTTTTAATAATTTTATCTTCAAAGTTTTTATTGATAATTGCAGTTTCAATTGCAGAGGTTAATTCTTTTTCTTCAATTGGTTTTGTTAAATAAGCGCTTGGACCAGTTTGCTTGGCTCGCAAAAATGTAGTGTAATCCTCATTCGAGGTAAGAAAGATAAATGGTAATTTATATTTTCTTTTAATCATTTTTGCTGTTTCAATTCCATCCATTTTTCCTCGAAGAAATATTTCGAGTAAAAAAATATCAGGTTTTTTTTCATTTATTACTTCAGTTATGTTTTCTCCAGTTTTAGAATTTGCAACAACCAAGAATCCAGATTTTTCTAGTAATGTTGTTGTTGTTCTTAAAGAAACTTCATCAGAATCGATTACAAAAACTCGTTTTTCGAAATTCTCCATTTTAGTTTTTATAATCTAAATCAAAACAATTATTTGTCTAAATTAATTTCAATCATAAATTAAACGATTAAAAGAACAAAAAGTTGCAATTCTTACCCTTTTTGAATTTGAATTATACAAAAATAATTCAAAATAACTCAGAAACCAACTACTTCTTAAACAATTCAGTTAAGGCCTTTTCAAGATTGGCATATTTAAACTCAAATTTTTGATTCAATAATTTTTTGGGAATTACAGTTTGTCCATTTAATAATGTTTCTGATGCTTTACCATAAAGAATTTTCAATAAAAAAGAAGGGACCCTAAAAAAAGAAGGTAAGGAAAAAAACTTTGATAACATTTTTGTAAATTCTTTATTATTAATAGTTTCTGGGGAAACCAGATTGTATTCTCCTGTAATTTGATGGTTCTCAATTGCAAAAATATAGGCAGAAATCAAATCATCAATATAAATCCATGGAAAAGGCTGTTTTCCATTTCCAAGTTTTCCGCCAAGGCCAAATTTAAAGGGAGCGACCATTTTGGGAAAAGCTCCACCATCTTTTCCCAAAACAACCCCAAGTCTGAAAATTACGGTTCTCGTATTTTCCTTAGTTGAAAGGATTGCTTTTTCCCAATTAATGCAGAGATTGGCCAAAAATCCATTTCCAAGTTTGCAATCAGATTCTGTATTGCGGTAATTTTCAGCATAGATACCAACTGCCGAAGTTGAAATAAATACAGACGGCTTTTTTTTCATAAACTGAATTGAATCCGCAATCTTTGTAGTGGTGGTGATTCTACTATTATATATTGTGTTTTTATATGCATTAGTCCATCTTCTAAGAATTGGAGCTCCACAAAGATTGATGATTACATCATTTCCTTCAATTTTTTCGGCAAAATCATTTTCGTTTAATTGAAAATCGTTTTTAGAAATAGAATTTACATTCCAACCTTTTTTTATAAAGGCGTTCTCCAAATTCTTACCCACAAATCCACTAATTCCACAGATTAAAATTTCCATAATTCACCTTAAAAATTTCTTTATTGCAAAATTAATTAAACGTTTGAATTCCACATATAAATATCGGTTTCTTTTAGGTAGGTTGAATAAAAAATATTGTAATTTTGGCTCGTTTTATTAGAAATTGAAAAAGACAATTTCAGTTAATTTAATTTGAATAATTATGAGTACAGAAAAAAAGGTGGTCAATCTTTTTGAAGAATTTCCTCCAATTTCCACTGAAAAATGGGAAGAAAAAATTTACGAAGACCTAAAAGGGGCCGATTACAAAAAGAAATTGGTTTGGAATCCTATTGAAGGTATTTATGTAAATCCATATTACAGAACTTCGGATCTTGAAAAGCTCAAACACAATGAGGCTTTGCCTGGTGAATTTCCTTTTACTAGAGGAAATAGAAAAGAAAACAATGATTGGAAAATTCGACAAGATATCGAATCCGATAATATAGTTGATGCCAATAAATCTGCTCTAAATGCAATTGAAAATGGCGTACAATCGATTGGATTTAATGCAAAGAATGTTTCTGATGCAAATGAAATGGAAGCCTTACTTCAAAATATCAATTTGGAAGAAGTTGAGGTCCACTTTTATTCAGCAAAATCTTATACTGCAATCATTGATTTGTTCATAAGAGTTGTAAATGCAAGAAAAAGTAATTTGTCCAAAATAAAAGGTTCTGTGAATTTTGATTCATTGAGCTTTTATTTAATTTACGGTAAGTTCTACACATCAATGGATAATGATTTTGTTGAACTTGATAATTTGATTCGTACCATTAATGGTGAAATTCCAAATTTTAAAGCAATTAATATTAATGGTCAGCATATTCACAACGCTGGAGCCAACATTTCTCAGGAAATTGGATTCTCATTGGCTTCCGGAAACGAATATTTAAACCAGCTTACTTCAAAAGGTTTGAAAATCGATGAAATTGCTCCTCTGATTCAATTTACACTTGGAATAGGTTCAGATTATTTCATGGAAATTGCAAAAATTAGAGCAACCAGATTGCTTTGGGCCAAAATTGTTGAACAATATCAACCAATTTCAACCCAATCCTGCTCTGTTTCAATTCATAGCGAAACATCAAAATGGAATAAAACGCTTTATGATCCTTATGTAAATATGCTTAGAATTACAACCGAAGCAATGTCTGCCGCAATTGGTGGTTGTGATTCAATGACGGTTAATGCATTTGATAATACCTTTAAAAAAGCTGATGAGTTTTCCTACAGAAATGCTCGTAATATTCAAATCATTTTGAAAGGCGAATCTTATTTTGACAAAACAATTGATACCGCTGCAGGTTCTTATTATATTGAATCTTTGACTGATTTAATTGCTGATGTTTCATGGAAGGTTTTTCAAACCATTGAAGAAAATGGTGGATATATTGAAGCTTTAAAATCCGGATATATAAAAGAAGAAATTGAAAATTCGAACTTAAAAAGAAAAAATGATATTGCATCTCGGAAACAAGTATTCTTAGGAACGAATCAATATCCTAATTTGGAAGAAAAGATGCTGGATAATATCCAACCTCATGCCAGTTTAACAGATTTAGGTGGATTGCGTATTGAAAGAGGACCTCAAGAATTCGAAGCAATTCGACTTGCAACTGAGGCTCATGTGAAAGCAGGCTATAATTGTCCCAAAGTATTTTTACTAACTATTGGAAATTTAGCTATGAGAAAAGCCAGAGCCGGTTTTATTACGAATTTCTTTGGTTGTGGTGGATTTGAAATAATTGATAATTTGGGTTTTAAAACTTCAGAAGATGGCGTAAATACTGCCCTCAAAGCCAAATCAGATATTGTGGTAATTTGTAGTTCGGATGAAGAATATGCTGAATTTGGACCTCAGATTTGCAAACTTTATAATGAGAAAAGTCCTGAAACCATCATTATTATTGCTGGAAATCCTGCAAATAAAGAAGAATTGAAGGATGCTGGAGTTGATGATTTTTTAAATGTAAAATCAAATGTTTTAGAAACTTTAGCCAAATATCAAGTTGTTTTAGGAATTTAGTTGATTACAAAATAAAAGTAAAATGAGAATAGATTTTAAGAATATCGATTATAAATCGTCTTCAAAAACAAATAAATCTTTTTCCAATTGGGAAAAGACAAATAATAATGAAAAAAATTGGAAAACTCCTGAACAAATTCCAGTGAAACCAGTTTATGGTGAGTCTGATTTGGTTCAAATGGAACATCTCAACTATGCCGCTGGATTGGCACCATTTTTACGTGGGCCCTACAGTACAATGTATTTGCAACAACCATGGACAGTTAGGCAATATGCTGGTTTTTCTACCGCTGAAGAATCCAATGCATTCTATAGAAGAAATTTGGCAGCTGGACAAAAAGGTTTGTCTGTGGCTTTCGATTTGGCCACTCACCGTGGATATGATTCGGATCACGAGAGAGTTGAAGGTGATGTTGGTAAAGCTGGTGTTGCAATCGACTCTATTTTGGACATGAAAATCCTATTCGATGAAATTCCTTTAGATAAAATGTCCGTTTCAATGACGATGAATGGTGCTGTTCTTCCAGTTTTAGCGTTTTATATAGTTGCCGCCGAAGAGCAAGGAGTTACTTTAGACAAATTGAGTGGTACGATTCAGAATGACATTTTGAAAGAATTTATGGTGAGGAACACTTATATTTATCCACCGTTACCTTCTATGAAAATCATTGCTGATATATTTGAGTTTACTTCTAAAAAAATGCCAAAATTCAATTCAATCAGTATAAGCGGTTATCATATGCAAGAAGCCGGAGCTACTGCTGATATTGAGTTAGCATATACTTTAGCTGATGGACTTGAATATTTGAGAACTGGAGTTAATGCAGGAATGGATATTGATTCTTTTGCCCCAAGATTGTCTTTTTTCTGGGGAATTGGAATGAATCATTTTATGGAAATCGCCAAAATGCGCGCGGCTAGAATGCTTTGGGCGAAAATTGTAAAACAATTCAATCCGAAAAATCCTAAATCTTTAGCATTGAGAACCCATTGCCAAACATCGGGCTGGAGTTTAACAGAGCAAGATCCATTTAATAATGTTGCCAGAACTTGCGTTGAAGCCATGGCTGCAGCATTAGGACATACCCAATCACTACATACAAACGCTCTTGATGAAGCAATTGCTTTACCAACTGATTTTTCTGCACGTATTGCAAGAAATACACAAATTTACATTCAAGAAGAAACCAATATTTGTAAAGCGATTGATCCTTGGGCTGGTTCCTATTTCATCGAAACCTTGACTCACGAAATTGCTCATAAAGCTTGGGATTTGATTCAAGAAGTTGAAGCATTGGGCGGTATGGCAAAAGCAATAGAAACTGGTGTTCCTAAAATGCGTATTGAAGAAGCTTCAGCACGTAAACAAGCGAGAATTGATTCTGGAAAGGACATTATCGTAGGAGTTAATAAATATCGTTTAGAAAAAGAAGAACCTATCGATACGCTAGAAGTTGATAATACAGCAGTTCGTATTTCACAAATAGAACGATTGAAGAAATTAAAAGCTGAAAGAAATTCAGATGAAGTTCAAAAAGCATTAAATTTGATAACTCAGGCATGTGAAACAGGAAAAGGAAATTTACTTGAATTAGCAATCGATGCAGCAAGGAAACGCGCAACCTTAGGTGAAATTTCTGATGCTTGTGAGAAAGTTTTTGGAAGATATAAAGCAGTTATTCGTTCAATTTCAGGAGTATATTCTATGGAAATATCAAACAATGAAAATTTTGCAAAAGCGCGTCAGTTAACTGATGATTTCGAAAAATTGGAAGGAAGACGACCAAGAATTATGATTGCAAAAATGGGTCAAGATGGTCATGATCGTGGTGCGAAAGTTATTTCAACTAGTTTTGCTGATTTAGGTTTTGACGTAGATATGGGTCCATTGTTTCAAACACCAAAAGAAGCTGCAAAACAAGCGGTAGAAAATGATGTTCACATTTTAGGTGTTTCTAGTTTAGCTGCTGGTCATAAAACTTTAGTCCCTCAAGTTATTAATGAATTGAAAGCTCTGGGAAGGGAAGATATCATGGTTATTGCAGGTGGTGTAATTCCGGCTCAGGATTATGATTTTCTCTATAAAGCTGGCGTAATTGGTATTTTTGGTCCCGGCACCAATATCCCAACGGCTGCTTGCGAGATTTTAAATGTTCTGATTGATAGCAAAAAAGAATAATCAAAAAAAAAGCCCGAAGAATCGGGCTTTTTTTATTTAATCTTGGAAGTCGGCGGATTGGCCATTCCAGTGCATTTTATCAATTCCATTTTTACTTTTCCAACAATGATACTGGCTTCTGCTAAAATTGGAATATGGTTTTTATCGTCAGTAATGTATAAGGTCATTGGATATTCATCCTTAAATACCTTTCCAGTTGCAACCATCGGTTTAAATTTTAAGCATTTAAATGTTCCGATACCAATTGTGACTGTCTCTTTTCCTAAATATTTTATTTTTGATGTGGTTACTGAATCATCCAAAAAGAAGTCAACTTTATATTCTGCTCCAATTTTTGCATCAGATACATCAAGTGTTCTCGCATAATACAAGGCAGAAATAATGTCCTGAATATTATTTGGAACTTTTTTAGTAGCGGTATTGCTGGTTGCAATTCCCTTGTTTTGGTTAAAAGTAACATCCTGACTTACTTTGTAGGAACCTTCGTTAACTCTTCTGATGAATAACCAAGGTACGATTGCTTCTTCGTCAATATAAGTTTCGTAACGGTCAACCACTTTGAAAAACCAGTTGAAAATACTTTTTGTCATTCCTAAACCAACAACATGGTAAGTATTTCTGCCACCGATTTGTTTATTTTCTTTTTTTACTTCAAGTTCAGCTTCACCGGCAACTACTTTGCCAGTTAATACGGCATCATAATAAACTTTATATCTTAAATATTCGCCTCTAATAAATGCTTCATTTTTTATAGTTCTTAGTTGTGCGTAAGAAGAGCTTATTCCAATCATGATTAAAACAAGCAATAAAATAGACCTTTTCATAGTAAATTAGTTTTAAATTCGTGAGGAGAAATCAAAAAGCGTTCCAAAAAGAATTTTAGTAGTATTATTTAACCACAAAGAGCACCAAGTTGCTACACAGAGGACTCAAAGAGGATTATTGGTTCAAAATATTTCAAATTTGTTTTTTTGGATAAATGGATATTTGGAATTGTGGAGAACCTTAATCGTAGATGTTCCATTATTCCAAATATCCAGTTTTCCAAAATATTGAAAAATTTAACTCTCGTCAGTCCAATCTCTAAGCATTTCTATAAAACAATATTTATAATCTTTTTATGCACTACTATTATTTTCTTAGGCTGTTTGCCTTCAAGCCATTTATCAATATCTTCAAATTCCATTACCGCTTTTTCTATTTGTGGAACTTGCATTTCGGCTGGTAATTCTAGTTTGAAACGCATTTTTCCATTAAAAGAAACTGGATAGGAAATATTTTCTTCTTCTAAATAAGATGGAATAAATTCAGGGAATTTTGCAAAGCCAACACTTCCTTTATTGCCAAGCAAACTCCACAATTCTTCAGAAATATGCGGTGCATAAGGCGAAATAATGATGGCCAAATCTTGCAAAATGCTTCTTTTATTACATTTCAAATCCGTAAGTTCATTTACACAAATCATAAAAGTACTCACTGAAGTATTGAAAGAAAAACGATCAATATCTTCTTGAATTTTTTTAATGGTTTTATGTAAGGCTTTTAATTCTTTTCGGTTTGGTTCTTCGTCGGAAATCAAAAAGTTATTTTCTTTATCGTGATACAAGCGCCACAATTTTTTAATAAAACGGAAAACACCTTCAATACCGTTGGTGTCCCATGGTTTTGCTTGTTCAAGCGGACCTAGAAACATTTCGTATAAACGTAAAGTATCAGCGCCGTATCGTTCAACCAAAATGTCTGGGTTCACAACATTATGAAGAGATTTCGACATCTTTTCGACTTCAACTCCACAAATATATTTTCCATCTTCGAGGATGAATTCTGCATCAGCTAGGTCTGGTCGCCATTTCTTAAATTCTTCAATATTCAATTCATCATTGTCAACAATATTAACATCAACATGCATTGAAGTGGTTTCGAAATCCTTTTTCAAATTAAATGAAACGAATTTATTCGAATCTTTCACCCTATAAACAAAATTGGAACGACCCTGAATCATTCCTTGATTGATCAATTTTTTGTACGGTTCTTCTTTGCACACCAAACCCAAATCAAATAAAAATTTATTCCAGAAACGAGAATAAATTAAATGTCCAGTTGCATGTTCTGCGCCGCCAATATATAAATCCACGTTTTCCCAGTATTGGTTGGCTTCTTTTGAAACCAGTTCGTTTGGATTTTTCGAATCCATATAACGATAATAATAGGCACTCGAACCAGCAAATCCAGGCATGGTATTGCATTCCAAAGGATAACCTTCTTTCGTTTCCCAATTTTTAGCTCTGGCCAATGGTGGCTCACCTGATTCTGTTGGTAAATATTTGTCAACTTCAGGAAGTTCCAGAGGTAATTCACTTTCTGGCAAAGGATAAGGAATACCGTCTTTATAATAAATTGGAAATGGTTCGCCCCAATACCTTTGGCGACTAAAAATTGCATCACGCAAGCGATAATTTATTCTTCTTTCGCCAATACCGCTTTCAACAAATTTGTTGATGATAGTTTTCATGGCGTCTTTTACTTTCATTCCATTGATAAAATCCGAATTGATAACAATTCCATCTTTTGCTTCATAAGCTTCCACAGAAATATCACCTCCAGAAATTACTTCAACAAAAGGAATTTTGAAATGATTTGCAAAAGCATAATCTCTACTATCGTGGGCAGGAACAGCCATTACAGCGCCGGTTCCATAACCAGCAAGCACATAATCGGCAATCCAGATTTCAATTTCTTTTCCTGTAAATGGATGAATCGCATAAGCACCCGTAAATTCACCAGAAATCCGTTTCACATCTGCCATTCTTTCTCTGTCGGATCGATTTTTCGATTCAATAATGTATTTTTCGACAGCAGTTTTTTTCTCTGAACTAGTAATTTGCGAAACCAATTCATGTTCTGGAGCCATCGCCATATAGCTAACTCCAAAAATGGTGTCGGGTCTTGTTGTGAAAACGTCCAAAGGATTTTCATTTCCCTTAATTTTAAAGCTTACCAAAGCACCTTCAGATTTTCCAATCCAGTTTCTTTGAATTTCTTTAATAGAATCGGTCCAGTCCAAACCATCTAAACCTGCAAATAAACGCTCAGCATAAGCAGTAATTCTCAATGACCATTGTTTCATTGATTTTCTTTCAACAGGAAAACCACCGCGAACAGAAACACCATCAGTTACTTCATCATTTGCTAAAACAGTTCCCAATTCGGGACACCAATTTACCATTGAATCGGCCAAATAAGTTAAACGATAATTCATTAAAATCATTTGCTGCTCTTTTTCAGAGAACGAATTCCAGTCGTTAGCAGAAAAAATGTCAATTTGTGATGTTGCCGCTTCGATGTTAGAATTTCCCTCTGATTTGAAAGTTTCAATTAGTTGCGAAATAGGAGCAGCTTTATCAGATTTTTTATCATACCACGAATTAAAAAGTTGGATAAAAACCCATTGAGTCCATTTATAGTAATTTGGATCAGAGGTTCTTACTTCACGATCCCAATCAAATGAAAATCCAATTTTATCTAATTGCTCACGATAACGTGCAATATTTTTTTCAGTTGTAATGGCAGGATGCTGGCCAGTTTGAATTGCATATTGCTCTGCTGGCAAGCCATAGGCATCGTAGCCCATTGGATGCAAAACATTAAAACCTTTTAATCTTTTATATCTTGAATAAATATCTGATGCGATATAACCGAGAGGATGTCCAACATGTAAACCAGCTCCAGATGGATAAGGAAACATGTCCAAAACAAAATATTTTGGTTTTTCACTAAGGTTTTCGGCTTTAAAAGTTTTGTTATCACTCCAGTATTTCTGCCACTTCTTCTCGATTTCAATAAAATTGTATTCCATTTTCTTTTTTGCGTTCTAAAATTCAATAAAAAGCAAAATTAGGAAAATTTAACTAAAATCAAGTCATAGCTGACTTACAAAATGAGATGGATTTGTAATTTCTAATTTTCTTCGCTCCAAACAGCGCCGTCTTTAGTGTCTTTAATTACAATATTGATGTTTTTTAATTCATCTCGAATTTTATCCGAAGTAGCGTAATCCTTATTTGTTTTAGCAGTTTGACGAAGATTTAAAATAACTTCCATTAATTTATCTGGTAAGTCGTTATTGTTTTTTAATGATTCATTTTTTAAGCCCAAAATGCTTATGGCAAAATCATTAAACAATTTTTTCAATAAAGTTAAATCTTCAGCAGTAATGCTTTCTTTACCGTCATTTACAGAGTTGATAATTCTAACTCCTTCGAACAAATGAGCAATTAAAATTGGCGAATTGAAATCGTCATTCATTGCATCATAACATTTCTTTTCTAATTCTTTAATATTAGAAGTTGAGGTTTCTGAAGATTTCAAATTCACAATTGTGTCCATTGCAGTCATCAATCTTTTCAATCCTTTTTCTGCTGATTGTAAAGCTTCGTTAGAAAAATCTAATGTGCTACGATAATGTGCTTGTAAAATGAAGAAACGTATTGTCATTGGGCTGTATGCTTGCTCCAATAATTTATTTTCTCCCGAAAAGAAATCACTCAAGGTAATAAAATTTCCGAGCGATTTTCCCATTTTCTGACCGTTAATGGTAATCATATTGTTGTGGAGCCAGTATTTTACTGATTCTTTTCCGTTGCAAGCAGTCGATTGAGCAATTTCACATTCGTGATGTGGAAATAGTAAATCCATTCCGCCACCGTGAATATCGAATTGTTCACCCAAATATTTTGTGCTCATTGCCGAACATTCTAAATGCCAGCCTGGGAAACCATCGCTCCAAGGCGAAGGCCAGCGCATGATATGTTCTGGTTGTGCTTTTTTCCATAAGGCAAAATCAGTAGGATTTCTTTTCTCGCTTTGTCCGTCTAAATCTCTGGTGTTTGATAATAAATCTTCCAAAACTCTACCTGAAAGTTTTCCGTATTCATGAGTTTTACTGTATTTAATGACATCAAAATAAACAGATCCATCAACTTCGTATCCAAGTCCGACTTCGATTATTTTCTTAATCATTTCAATTTGCTCAATGATATGACCAGAAGCTCTTGGTTCGATACTGGGTTTCAAGCAATTCAATTGGTCCATATTTTCATGATAACGATCAGAATAATACTGAGCAATTTCCATGGGCTCTAATTGATCGAGACGTGCTTTTTTAGAAATTTTGTCTTCTCCTTCATCAGCATCGTTTTCAAGATGTCCAACATCGGTAATGTTGCGCACGTAGCGAACTTTATAATCTAAAAATTGAAGATATCTAAAAATAATATCAAATGTAATTGCGGGGCGGGCATGACCTAAATGTCCATCACCATAAACTGTTGGTCCACAGACATACATTCCAACAAATGGAGAATTAATAGGTTCGAAATTTTCTTTTTTTCTAGAAAGTGTATTGTAAACAACTAATTGATGGTCCATAACATTAAATAACTTAAGCTTATTGTAACAATTTGCAAATTAACAGAATTTTGATGAAAATGATTGAAAATATTTTTAAAATTCGCTTTAAAGTTTATACTTTTACCCAAGTTTTAAACTCATAATCGTTTATTTATTATGGAAAAAATATTAGTGATTGGTTGCGCAGGCCAAATAGGTACCGAACTAACTTTGGAGCTTCGCAGAATTTATGGTGAATCTAACGTTTTTGCGTCGGATATCAAATGTGCTTGTAAAGAAGTTGCAGAAAGTGGACCTTTCGAAATTCTTGATGTACTTGATAAACAAAAGCTTTTCGATTCTGTTTCGAAAAATAAAATAACTCAGATTTATCATCTGGCAGCAGTTTTATCGGGAAATGCAGAAAAAAATCCTTTGGTTTCTTGGGATATCAATATGCGTAGTTTGATGAATGTTTTGGAATTGGCGAAAGAACAAAAGCTTTCTAAAATTTTCTGGCCAAGCTCAATTGCAGTTTTTGGTCCAACAACTCCGAGAGAAAATACGCCACAATACACCATCATGGAACCCAATACGGTTTATGGAATTAGTAAACTTGCTGGCGAACGTTGGATGGAATATTTTTTCAACAAATTTGGAGTTGATACCAGAAGTTTGCGTTACCCAGGTTTGATTTCTTATAAAACCGAAGCTGGCGGCGGAACCACCGATTACGCTGTAGATATTTATTTCGAAGCTTTGAAAAACAATAAATATGAGTGTTTCCTTTCTTCAGAAACAGCTTTGCCAATGATGTTTATGGAAGATGCCATAAAAGCAACCATCGATTTGATGGAAGCCGATGCATCAAAACTTTCCTTACGTTCCAGTTATAATGTTGCAGGTATTAGCTTTAATCCACGTGAGATTGCTGCTGAAATTCAAAAACATTTACCAACTTTCGAAATGACTTACAAACCAGATTTCAGACAAGCAATTGCTGATTCATGGCCAAAAAGTATTGACGATAGCGTTGCTAAAAAAGATTGGGGATTGACCTGCAAATACGACATGGAAAAAATGACAGAGGTGATGTTGAGCGAAATAAAGAAAAAATTAATGTTATAAAATGATTGTCATTCCGAACAAAGTGAGGAATCTATTTAGCTGCTAAAATAAATTCAGCATGACTAATAAACAAAATAATAAGACATTTAAATTTAAGGAGAATATAAAATGCACAACAAACTAACCGATTTTCTAGCAACAGAAATTAAATCTTTGCACGATCAAAAACTTTTTAAAACAGAACGCATCATCGAAAGTGCGCAAGGAGCCGAAATTATTGTAAAAGGTAAAAAAGCGCTAAACTTTTGTGCAAACAATTATCTTGGACTTTCATCACATCCGGATTTGATAAAAGCGGCTCACGAAGAAATTGAAAGTCGTGGTTATGGTTTGTCATCTGTCCGTTTTATTTGCGGTACACAAGACATTCATAAAGTTTTGGAAGCCAAAATTTCTAAGTTTTTAGGAATGGAAGATACTATTTTGTTTTCTTCTTGCTTTGATGCAAATGGTGCGCTTTTCGAACCATTATTGGGCGAAAATGATGCGATAATAAGCGATGCATTAAATCATGCTTCTATTATTGACGGAATCAGACTTTGCAAAGCACAGCGCTGGGCATACAAACATGGCGATATGCGCGATGTTGAAGAAATTGATCCTGCAACAGATAAAATGGCAAAAGGATTGGAACGCTGTTTAATAGAAGCAAAAAATTGCAGATTCCGCATGATTGCTACTGACGGTTCTTTTAGCATGGACGGTGACATTGCGAAACTAAAAGAAATTTGCGATTTAGCAGAAAAATATGATGCTATTGTAATGGTGGACGACAGTCACTCAACTGGATTTTTAGGAAAAACTGGCCGTGGCACGCACGAATACCGCGATGTAATGGGAAGAGTTGATATTATTACCACCACATTCGGAAAAGCTTTGGGTGGTGCATCTGGCGGTTGCATTTCAGGACCAAAAGAAGTGATTGACTGGTTAAGAAACAAAGCACGTCCATATTTATTTTCGAATACCGTTCCTCCAGCAGTTGTAGGCGCTACGATAAAAGTTATGGATCTTTTAATGGCATCAACTGATTTGAGAGACAAATTAGAAAGAAATACCAAATATTTCCGCACAAAAATGACCGAAGCTGGTTTTGATATTGTAGCAGGCGAACATCCAATTGTTCCGATCATGTTTGGAAAATATCCAGATTGCTCGAAGTTGGCAGTAGAATTTGCCAACAAAATGCTCGAAGAAGGAATTTATGTAATTGCATTCTCCTTCCCAGTAGTGGCAAAAGGAAAAGACCGCATCCGTGTACAAATTTCTGCCGGCCACGAAATGGAACATATTGACAAAGCAATTACTGCTTTTACTAAAGTTGGTAAGGAATTGGGGATGATAAAATAAAATTTGATTTATCTAATTTAAAAAAGGCTGTTAGGGTTTAGAATCCTGACAGCCTTTTTTATTATTTTATTTGAATAAGAATTGTATTTTTGATTTTATTTAAAGTTTAATTCAGAATTATGAAATCCATTAAAACGGTATCAATAATTTTATTTCTTGCTTTATTTTATTTTTAATATTTAGAAATATTTTTAATAAAAATATGGTACAAAGGGAAAAGAGATTTATTAATAAAACATACAATGGAGTTATTTATAAACAATCAGATGGAAGTAAAGGATCATTTTTTGTCACAGTAAGAGACACAACTCTTCATTTAGGGTTGTTTGAACATAAAATTCGAGATTACATCAAAGTCGGCGATTCCATTTCAAAAGAAAAAGGAACTGCAGCAATTAAAGTTTACCGCAAAGATAAAGATAGCATTTGGCAGGAGAAAGTGTTTAAATAAAATGGCGTAGGTCTAAACTACTCCTTTTTATTGAATAATCAACGACCCCAAAGCGGGTCGAATATCAATAAAGAAAAAATCCAATTTCCATTACGACAACCCAAAGTGGGTTGAACAGAAACGATTTTAAAAAACCTGACGGAGTCTTTTCGACCCGTCAGAGTTTAAACAATATTTCTGTTTTAAACTCTTTCAGATTCTATGAACTCTGAAAGGTTTTTTGAAATAATTGCAATTTTGTAATGAATATTTTACAAATATGCGTATATTTGTAAAATAATATTTACAGATATGCTAAAAAGACTATTGTTTTTTAAGATCCTACCCCAGTTGCAGCATAAGAATGCTATTGTTATAACTGGAATGCGTCAGGTGGGAAAAACAACCATGATGCGACAATTATTTGATGAGTTCAATGGCAAGAAATTATGGTTTGATCTAGACAATCCTTTGGATTTGATGATGTTTGAAAACCTTGATTACAAAAACATTTATACTGATTTACAACAAGCTTGTGGCGCAAAAAAAGATGAACGGATTTTGGTTTGCATTGATGAAATACAAAATTTTCCAGAAATTACAAAAATAATGAAGTACTTGATAGACCATTATTCTGTCAAATTTATTGTTACAGGTTCGTCTAATTATTATTTGCGAAATCTATTTCCTGAGTCGCTGAGTGGAAGAAAATTTCTGTATACTTTACCTGTTTTATCTTATCGTGAGTTTTTATATTTCAATGGCAAGTTGTCAGCGAAAGAATTAGAAAGTAATATTGAAGAAGTTCTGAAACCTAAAAGCAAAGTTTCAGTTTCTAAAATGAAAGAGTTATATGATACTTATCTTGAGTTTGGAGGATTTCCAGAAGTTGTTTTAACTTCAGATACTGAAACAAAGAAAATGATTTTGAAAAATATTTTTTCATCATTTTTCGAAAAAGACATCAAAGTATTTACGGAACTTAAAGATGTTAGAGAACTTCGTGATCTTATTTTGCTTTTGGCTCCTCGAAATGGAAATTTAATTGATATTTCAAAATTGTCGTCAGAACTTGGAATTAATAGAGTAAAACTGTATAATTATATTGAATTTTTGCAGGGAATATTTTTTATGCGATTATTGCCTAAATATTCTAAAAGTATTGATAGAAGCATCGCTGGAGGAAGAAAAATCTATTTTTCTGATACGGGTATTTTAAATTTAATAGCCAAAGTAACCGATGGACAAATTTTAGAAGTTGCTGTGGCAAATCAATTAAGCAATTACGGAGAATTGTGTTTTTATAATAAAAGAAATACTTCAGAAATAGATTTTATTTTAGATAAAGAAATCGCATTCGAAGTAAAACAAAAAGCAATTGAATCCGACTTTAAAAAACTTTCTAAAATTTCTGATGAATTAAAAATAGAAAGAAGTTTCGTTATTAGTAAGACTTTTGTTGAAGGTAAGAATATTGTCTATCCCTTCTTTCTATAAAAAGATTTTTGAATAACCTTAATCCTTATTGATTATCTCATTCTGTAATTGAATGGAATATTTATGAACCAATTGCAATAATTTTAATAAAAATTCTTGATTCAATCCTTTGCTTTCAGCTTCTTTTAAGCGGTTATTGATGATGTTGGTCCAGCGTTTTATTTGAAGAATGGTAATGTCGTTTTCTTTTTTGTATTTGGCAATTTCTTCAACCACGCTCATCCTTTTGGAAAGAATATTTATTAAATCTTTGTCGATGCAATCAATTTCGCTGCGGAGTTCTTCCAGTTTGTTCTGAAACTCAATATTTCCGGTAGATTTACGAAGTACAAGATGTCCAATCAAATCATTTAATTGCGCTGGCGTTAATTGTTGTTTTGCATCAGTTAGTGCTTTCGCAGGATTGCAATGGGTTTCAATCATCAAACCTGACATTTCTAAGTCGAGTGCTTTTTGAGAAATTTCAGAAAGCAAATCCGTACGACCTGCAATATGACTAGGATCGCAAAAAATTGGGACTTGTGGACAAAGTCGTTTTAATTCTATCGGAATTTCCCAGATGGGAGCATTGCGATAAGGACTATTCTCAAAATCGTAAAATCCGCGGTGAACAGCGATAATTTTATTAATTCCTGCTTGGTAAAAACGTTCAATAACTCCAAGCCATAATTGAACATCAGGATTTACAGGGTTTTTAATGATGACAGGAATGTCAACACCTTTTAACGAATCAGCAATTTCTTGCACGGAAAAAGGATTTACGGCAGTACGTGCGCCAATCCACAAAATATCAATATTGTTTTTTAAACATTCTTCAACATGTTCGGGTGTGGCAACTTCAACGGTGGTAAGCAATCCAGTTTCTTCCTTAACTCTTTTAAGCCATTGTAATCCAATACTGCCAACACCTTCGAAAAGTTTGGGTCGAGTTCTGGGTTTCCAGATGCCAGCGCGAAACACTTTTACATTTGGGATATTTGCCAAAGCTAAGGCAGTTTCCATTACCTGAATTTCTGTTTCGGCACTGCATGGCCCAGCAATAATAAGTGGTTCTTTCTCTGAACTAAGCCAGGAGTCGAGCGGAAGTATGTTTAAATCTGATGTCATTTAAATAATTTAATTCTCTTTTTTACTTCAAAAATCCAAAATCGTTAATCCTTGTTCGATATTCAAATTTTCTTAGGGTCCTTTGTGGTTAAGTATTATTCTAATCTTAAATAGTTTTCGAATGATTGGTTTCAAAATTATAATTTATATTTCAATTAAAAACAAGCTCATCAAAATTTATTATCTTTGTTTTCAAATTTGATTGCTCTTATGAGAATTCATGACATTGAAGTAAAAATTCACAATTATCAAAATCAATATCACAAGATTTTTGCAACGTCTTCATTGCAAAGTCATAGCGTTGTATTGCTTCATATTTTGAGTAGGATTGATAGTTCCATCCCTATTTATTTTGTGAACACTGGATTTCATTTTCCTGAAACGATTGCTTATAAAGAAAAAATTGCACAAGAATTTGGAATAAAAATTCATGACTTAAATTCTGTCGTTTCAAAAAACTTGCAGAAAGATTCGAAAGGGAACTTGCTTTTTACTTACGATCCTGACTATTGCTGTTTTTTGAATAAAATTCAACCTGTCGAATTGCTCATGGCTGAAATGGATGTATGGATCAGCGGTGTTAGAGCCAATCAAAGTGAAAATAGAAAACGACTTCATGAAGAAGAAGCTGCAGCCCATGGAATTTTGAGATATCACCCATTGTTGAGGTGGACTGACGAACAAATTAATGATTATATTTCAGAATATAAATTGCCAAAGCATCCTCTAGATTCTAAAGGGTATTTGAGTATTGGTTGCGAACCTTGCACTCGAAAAGTTACTGGAGAAAATGGAAGAGATTCAAGATGGTTTGGAATGAATAAAACAGAATGTGGATTAAACACTGATTTAATTATAAAAAAATGAACGTTTTAATTACTGGTGGAGCTGGATATATTGGGAATGAACTAATTTTTCAACTCATCAATAATCCTGAAATTGAAAAGATTATTATTTACGACAATTTGAGTCGTAGAAATTATAATATTTTTATCGATTCAAAATATCCAAAAGAAAAGGTGGAGTTTATTCGTGGAGAATTGCTCGACACCAGAAAATTGAAAGCTTCATTAAAGGGAATTGATGTTGTTTATCATCTTGCAGCAAAAGTTTCAACTCCATTTGCAAGTGAAGATTCACATTTGTTTGAACAAATCAATCATTGGGGAACTGCAGAATTGGTTTACGCCATTGAAAACAGTGATGTTTCGAAAATGATTTACACCAGCAGCACCGCAGTTTATGGCGAAAGTAATGAAGTTATCGATATCAACACAACTCCAAATCCTGTTACTTTTTATGCAACGTCTAAATACAGAGGCGAAGAGCATGTAAAAAGATTGCTTGACAAAATTCCAACCTATATTTTAAGATGTGGAAATGTTTATGGTTATAGTCCAAGTTTGCGATTTGATGCGGTAATCAATCGTTTTATGTTTGATGCAAATTTTATTGGAAGAATTCAAATCACTGGTAACGGAAACCAAAACAGGGCTTTTATTCATGTCGATAATGCCGTAGATGTATTAACCAGTTTAATTATCAGAGATTTTCCAAGTGGCATTTACAATTTAGTTGATAAAAATTTATCTGTTATTGAAATTGCGAATGTTCTAAAAGAAATTTATCCAAGCCTAGAAATGCTCTATGTAAATCAACATTTGATGTTGAGAGAATTAAGAGTAAAAAAGGACGATAGATTGAATCCCTTAATTACAATACCAGATTATACTTTAAAACAAGAATTAATTTCTTTTAAAGATAAATTTTCGTTCGGAAAATAAAAAAAAAATTCGGGAAGCAATACTGCAAATTATAATAAGCCAAGCTCAAGCAATGCAGCTTCCGACAAATTATCTTTATCCCAAGGAGGATCAAAAGTAATTTCAACAAAAGCATCTTTTACACCTTCAATTTGCAAGATTGCATTTCTAATGTCGACCGGTAAACTCTCGGCAACAGGGCAGTTTGGAGCAGTTAAGGTCATTAAAATATTTACAAAGCAGTTTTCTACAATTGTAATATTATAGATTAATCCCAGCTCATAAACATTAATTGGAATTTCAGGATCGAAAACAGTTTTTAAAGCATCTACAACTTTGCTTTCTAATTCAAGATATTTAGGCGTTTCTTCCATCTTTATTGATATTTGGTTTTAAATGCTAAAGCATATAATTTCATTTGTTTAATCATCGACATCAAACCATTAGAACGGGTGGGAGAGAGGTGTTCTCTCAATCCAATTTGGTCAACAAAATCAAGTTTTGCGGCCATGATATCTTCAACTTTTTGATTTGAAAGGACTCTAATTAATAAGCCAACAATTCCTTTGGTGATAATGGCATCACTATCGGCTTTAAAAATAATTTTTCCATCTTCATAATTGGCTTGTAACCATACTTTCGACTGACAGCCAGTTATTAAATTACTTTCTGTTTTCTCAGAATCTTCAATAATGGGTAAACTTTTTCCAAGCTCAATAATATAATTATATTTATCCAGCCATTCGTCGAAATTCTCGAATTCTGAAATAATTTGTTCTTCTATTTCTGTAATTTGCATTTTACTAAATTTTAAAATAAATACCTGAATGGCACGAATATCCACTCAAAAACTTTTTGTACCCAAGGTCTTTTTTTCCAGTAATCATAATTGAATAATTCGCAATCTTCTAAAGACTCATCAATATGCTCTCTGATTTTTTTAACTATACCAGGATCTTTTCCAATTAATGAAATTTCATGTTGAAATCTAAAGCTTCTATAATCGAAATTTAGCGAACCAATTGAGAAAAGTTTATTATCAATGAGCATTACTTTTGCATGTAAGTTCTGAGGTACATAAAAATAAATTTGAACATTATTTTTATACAATTCGCCCAAAAATCTGGATCTCAATAAATCCACCATTCCAACATCCGATCTCTTTGGCGTGATAATACTAACTTTTACGCCTCTTTTTCCAGCTTCAGCCAATACTTTTCTCAATGAACTGGGTGGAATAAAATAAGGTGTTTCAATGATGACTTCACTTTTGGCTTTTTTTATTAAATCGCGAAATTTTATTTTATGACGTTGTAATAATTCAGATGGAACATCTCTAATGATTTCAAAACCATTGTGCCTGATTCCTCTCGTAAGTTTTATTTTATCATAAAACAATTTGTCAAAAATTGAAAGACTTTGAAAGAACGTTTTCTTTAAAGGAATTGCGATATCACCAACCAATCTAATGGTAAGTTCTCTCCAGTTAAAAGAATGGCTTGCAATATTTGCAGAGCCTATATAGGAAATTTCATCATCAATCAATAATAATTTTCTGTGATCGCGACGATGATTTTTTGTTAATGAATACCAACTCCAGCGAATTTTTTTAAAGAATTTTATTTCAGCGCCAAGTTTTATTAATTCTGAAAAAAAACTATGACTAACTGAGGCACCCCACGAATCCATTAGGATTTTTATTTCAACCCCTTGCTTTGCTTTTTTGGTTAAAGCATCTTTAAATTTTATTCCTATGGCATCATTTCCATATTTATAGGTTTCCAGGTAAATGTATTTTTTTGCATTTTCAATATCAGTGAGCATCGAGTTATAAAGTCTCAATGGATCACTAAATAGCTGAAATGATGCAGAACCTGAATTCATTAATATGAAATTTTTACAAAGTTACGAAACTGAGGACAAAATCTCAATAAATATAAATATAAAAGTTTTTAAACTTTTATTGACATAAAAACTTAACGAAGGATTATTACCTTTGTAAAAAAAACACCATGGTTAAATCAATGACAGGCTTTGGAAAAGCCAATTGTGAGTTTCAAAACAAAAAAATAACTGTCGAAGTAAAATCATTGAATAGCAAACAGTTCGACTGGAATGGAAAGCTCCCAAACGTTTATAAAGAAAAGGAACTTGAAATTCGTGCAATTGCCAATAGACTTTTGGAAAGAGGAAAAGTGGAGCTTTATATTAGTATTGAAAATACTACAATTGCAAAAACTTATGTCATCAATAAGGATTTGATAAAATCGTATTTTGCCGAGGTTAAAGAATTATCATATGAATTGGGTGTTACTAAAACAGACGAATTGTTAAGTGTTATCCTAAAATTTCCCGAAGCATTGATTTCGGAAAAAGATGATTTAGTTGAAGATGAATGGGAAACAATCATAAAAACTATTGAAGATGCCATTTTGAGTGTTGATTTTTTCCGAAAAAATGAAGGCGCTATTTTGGCAGAAGATTTCAAGCAAAGAATTTCTTTAATCCTTGGACATCTGGCAACTATTGAAACTTTTGAAAAGGAACGTTTAGAAATAATTAAAGAAAGAATTTTATCCGGTTTGTCAAAGATTTTGGATGAAAACAAAATTGATAAAAATCGAATGGAGCAAGAATTAATTTATTATATCGAGAAAATTGATTTTACCGAAGAAAAGGTTCGCCTTCGTAAACATTGCGATTATTTTATTGATACCATGAACGAACCATCCAGTGGTAAAAAATTGGGCTTTGTTTGTCAGGAAATTGGTAGAGAAATTAATACTTTGGGTTCGAAAGCCAATGATGCCGATATTCAACAAATAGTTGTGCAGATGAAGGATGAATTAGAGAAAATAAAAGAACAATTAATGAATATTCTTTAATAATTGAAATAATTAAAGATAATTGATTAAAAAAACGATAATTACCCAAAGTTTTTTTAGTTTTGACAAAATTCATAAATAAAGATTTTATTTATGAAGAAATTTATTTAATTTTATGTACGATAATTACCGACTGAAACTTATAAAAAATTGCTTTCAGCGAATTTTTTATAAATGAAAAATATTTAATTAAAATTTTTGCAAAAAAAAGTTGCGTAATAATAAATTTTGTAATTAACTTTGATTTAAAATTGAGGTATCTCAATAAGAAAAAATTCGAAAAATATTAACATTCAATACAATAGATAATATTGAATAAAAAACAAATGTTTAAACACAAATAAAGAATGGCGTCTAAGGTTGACAACACACTCAACGATTTATTAAAAAAGATTTTTGGTTTCGATAGTTTTAAAGGCGATCAGGAAGCGATTATTCAAAGCGTTCTTGACGGAAAAGATACTTTTGTTATTATGCCCACAGGTGGTGGTAAATCAATGTGCTACCAATTGCCTGCAATAATTAGTAAAGGAACTGCAATTATTATTTCTCCTCTTATTGCATTGATGAAAAATCAAGTTGATGCAATTAGAAATTTTGGAGCAGAGGATGGAATAGCACATTTTTTAAATTCTTCTCTTTCAAAAGTTGAAATTACTCAAGTAAAGCAGGATTTAACTTCAGGAAAAACAAAATTACTTTATGTGGCCCCTGAATCTCTTACAAAAGATGAAAATGTAGAGTTTTTTAAAGATATTGATATTTCATTTTTTGCAATCGACGAAGCTCATTGTATTTCTGAATGGGGTCACGATTTCCGACCAGAATATCGCAGACTCAGACCTATAATAGAAGCCATTGGAAAAAAAGTTCCAATAATTGCTTTAACAGCCACCGCAACACCTAAAGTACAGCAGGATATTCAGAAAAACCTGAATATGCAAAATGCTGCTATTTTTAAATCATCATTTAATCGCCCAAATCTTTATTACGAAGTACGACCAAAAACCGAGGACGTTAATAAGGAAATTATCAAATACATTAAAGGACAGCATGGTAAGTCCGGAATTATATATTGCTTAAGTCGTAAAAAAGTTGAGGAAATTGCAGAAACTCTTGTAGTTAATGGAATTAAAGCAGTCCCTTATCACGCAGGTTTGGATTCAGCAGTTAGAATAAAACATCAAGATATGTTTTTGATGGAGGAAATCGACGTAATTGTTGCAACCATTGCTTTTGGAATGGGAATCGACAAGCCAGATGTTCGCTTTGTAATTCATAATGATGTTCCTAAAAGTCTCGAAGGTTATTATCAGGAAACTGGTCGTGCTGGTCGCGATGACGGCGAAGGTAACTGTATCGCTTTTTATCATTACGATGATATTCAAAAGCTTGAGAAATTTATGAAAGGCAAACCTGTTGCTGAACAAGAAATTGGAAAACAATTATTGCTCGAAACAGTTGCTTATGCTGAATCTTCTGTTTGCAGAAGAAAACAGCTATTACATTATTTCGGTGAAATTTACGAAACTGAAAATTGTGAAACTTGTGATAATTGCCTTCATCCAAAAACAAAATTTGAAGGAAAAGATTATATTACAACTTTATTGGATACGATTATTGTTGTGAAACAGCAGTTCAAAGCCAAACACATCATCAATATTTTAATGGGTAAGAATTCTGCAACCTTAAAATCCTTTAAGCATAATAAACTTGAAGTCTTTGGTAAAGGTGGAGAACATGATGAGAAATTCTGGAATGCTGTTGTAAGACAAACTTTAATTGAAAGATTGTTAGTAAAGGATATCGAAAACTATGGTATTTTGAAATTGAGCCCAGAAGGTCTTAAGTTTTTAGATGAACCATATTCAATCATGCTTACTTATGATCATGACTATGAAAGTAGCAATGAAGACGAATTCTTTTCTGGCGGAGGACAAAAAACAAGCGCAACAGATAAAATTCTATTTGCTTTATTGAAGGATTTGAGGAAAGAATTGTCTAAGAAGATGAATTTGCCACCATTTGTGGTTTTTCAGGATGCATCTTTAGAGGATATGGCCATTCAATATCCTTTGACCTTAGAGGAATTAAAACAAATTACCGGTGTTGGAAGTGGGAAAGCGATGCGTTTCGGCAAGGAATTCATCAGTTTAATTACAAAATACGTTGAGGAAAACGAGATAGAACGACCAATGGATATGGTTGTAAAATCTGTTGTAAATAAATCAGGAATAAAAGTTTATATCATTCAAAGCATTGATAGGAAAATTTCTCTTGAAGATATTGCAATTGCTAAAGGAATTGATTTCGATGAACTTTTAACCGAGATTGAAAGCATCGTTGCTTCTGGAACCAAGATTGATATTCATTACTATATCAATGAAATTGTGGATGCCGATCATCAGGAAGAAATTTTTGAATATTTCAAAACTGCTGAGTCTGATTCTATAGATGAAGCTATTGTTGAACTTGGAGAAGATGAGTTTTCAAAAGAAGAGATCAGATTGGTTCGAATCAAATTTATGTCAGAATTAGGAAATTAATTAAAATATAAAAAGTTTATATGTCAGAAGAATTATCAAACACCAACACTAATGAGGAGGAATTAATTTCAACACCATTAAATTCTGAGCCACCAAAAAAGGGAAATATCAATTTAATTTTAAATGTAGTTCTTTTAATTGCAGTAGCAGTTTTGTTTTTCTTGCATTTCAAAGGTAAAAATGGTGGTGATGAAAATGTTGAGACTAAGAAGAATGTTCCAACCTCAATTGCTTATGTTAATTCAGATTCACTTTTAAACAATTACGAATATGTAAAAGTTCTAAAAACTGATTTAGAAGCAAAGCAGAAATCCATGGAAGGTGAGTTTTCAACAAAACAGAAATCATTTGAATACGAGGTAACAGAATTTCAGAAAAAAGTAAATTCTAATACAATTTCTCAGGAATTGGCGCAGAAAACAGAGCAACAGTTAATGCAGAAACAACAAGCGCTTGGAGAATTGCAACAAAAAATGCAGCAAGAGCTTTCCTTACAGGAATTAGAAATGAATACCAAGGTTTTAGATACCATTTCTTCTTTCATGAAGAAATATAATAAAAAGCATAATTATAATTATATTCTCGGATATGCAAAGGGAAGCGGGATTTTATTTGCCAACGAAAGCTTCAATATTACAGGCGACGTTTTAAAACAAATAAATAAGGAATACAAAGAAAAACCTATTAAAAAGTAATTATTTGATGAAGAGAATTGGTGTAGTTTTTTTGATGATTCTGTTTATAGTTTCTTGTAAGCCAAAAAAAAATGAAGTGGTTATTGAAAAATATCCAAATGGTTCCCCAAAAGTAACTAGAGAATATAAGGAAGAAAATGGCAGTAAAATAGCTATTAAGGAGACCAAATATTATCCAAACAAATTCAAACAAATTGAAGGCGACCTTAAAAACGAGAAACGAAATGGGAAATGGACTTATTGGTACGACAATGGGAACAAATGGAGCGAAGGTTATTTCAAAGAAGGAGTTTCTGATAGCATCAGTATTTCATATTATAAAACCGGAACCAAACATTTAGAAGGAGTTTATAAAAACGGGAAAAAGGTTGGTATTTGGAAATTGTATGATACAGCAGGTAAACTGAACAAAATGATTGATTGCGATAAGGAGAATAAAGAAACTGATATGCAAGTAAATTAAAATGAGGTATTTAGTAACTGGAGGTGCAGGCTTTATTGGATCAAATATTGTTAAAGAATTACTTAGCAGAGGTAAAGTTGTTCGCGTATTAGACAATTTTTCAACTGGAAAGAGAGAAAATCTGGACGAATTCAAATCCAATCCATCATTTGAGCTCATTGAAGGAGATTTAAGAAGTTACCATACGGTTCGTTATGCAACTGACGGCATTGATTTCGTGCTTCACCAAGGAGCCTTGCCATCGGTACCACGTTCAATTAATGATCCAATCACAACCAATGAAGTAAATATTTCTGGTACATTAAATATTTTGGAAGCCTCAAAAGATTGTAGGGTAAAGCGAGTCGTATTTGCCTCTTCATCTTCTGTTTATGGAAATTCAGAAACTTTGCCAAAAGTTGAAGGAATGGCAGTTGCACCGCTTTCACCTTATGCACTGACCAAATATGCCGCTGAGAGATATTGTCAGATTTACTTTCAACTTTATAGATTAGAAACAGTTTGTTTAAGGTATTTCAATGTTTTTGGGCCCAATCAGGATCCAACATCTCAATATAGTGCAGTGATTCCAAAGTTTATTAAATTAATAAAAGAAGGAAAAGAGCCAATGATTTATGGAGATGGACTTCAAAGCAGGGATTTTACCTATGTTACCAATAATGTAAATGCCAATATACTTGCCTGCGAAGCCGAAGGAGTGGCTGGAGAAGTATTTAATATTGCTTGTGGCGAAAAATATTCATTATTAGATTTGTTAGAGAAAATTAATGTATTGACCAATAATAATATCTCTCCAAATTTTAAAGAAGGACGAAAAGGAGAAGTAAAACACTCGATTGCTGACATTGAGAAAGCAAAAAGCATTTTAGGTTTTAAGCCAATTATTAATTTTGACGAAGGTTTGAAAAAAACAATTGAATGTTTTTAAAATAATAATTGAATAGCCACGTCCTTTAGGGCGTGGGTTAATAGGAGGGATCTAGAATAGGGGCTTTAGCCCAAAGGTTACGAAAAAAAATCATTTTCGATTCCTTTTTTAAAGGAAACAAATAATAAAAAATTTCGTACAATGATTAAATTGTTTTTAATTAAAATTGTATATGTTATTTAACCGAAATAAATTCCAATCAATTCTTTTTTATAGTTTCATCTTTTCTTTTTTGTTGTTTTCATGCACACCTTTGAAGAAAATAACTTATATGCAGGATAAGACTGCAAGTGGAGATACTTCGAAACCAAAGGAATCTTATAATGAATACCGAATTAAAGCCAACGATGAATTGTTTATTCAGATACAAAGTATTGATGAGAAAGTAAATTCCTATTTTAATTATGATAAAACCAATCAATACGTGCAAACCTATTCTGGTGTTTATTTAATAGGTTATACTGTAAATGATTCTGGTTATGTTTATCTACCAACAATTGATAAAGTCTTGGTAAAAGGTTTAACAGTGAACCAAGCAAAAGATACTATTCAATCTAAGGTCAACCAATTTATAAGTGGTGTTTCAGTAAATGTTAAACTTGGAAATTTTAAAATTACAGTTTTGGGGGAGGTGAATAGACCTGGAACTTATTATATTATCAATTCTCGTTTTACGATTTTTGAAGCGATTGGACTAGCCGGAGATTTGAATCTTTATGGGAATAGGCTGAATGTAAAAATCATTCATTCCAATGATAATAATAGAATTTCTGTAGTGGATTTAACGGATAAGAAACTCATCTATTCTTCCGAGTATTATTTACTTCCTAATGATATTATTTATGTGGAGGCAACAAAATCGAAGATATATGGTACCAATCCATTCCCTCTGGCAACAATAGTTGCAGCCATGTCAACATTAATTTTATTATTGAGTTACTTTAAGAAATAACTTGTGCAAAAAGAAGAAATAAATAATATTGATTCCTTAGATGTAAAAGCATTAATAGGCAAAGTCTCCAGTTATCTGAAAATTTTTATTGTTTCTGTAATTGTATTTATTGCCGGGGCTTTTGTTTATAACAAATATGCAGAACCAGTTTACCAAACTTCTGCTACTGTTTTAATTAAAGAAGAAAAAAATTCAAGTTTCCAGCAAGAAATTGAAGTTTTTCAAAAGATAGGATCTGCTTTAAACAATAAAAAGATTCAGAATGAAATTGGAATTTTGAAATCGTATACTTTGACTTATAGAGCAGTAAAAGAATTGAACAATCCTGTTTTTTATTATTACGAAACGGAGAGGAGTAAGAACAATATTGAAATGTTCAAGGACGCTCCTTATATTGTGAAAATTGATTCCTCTCACCAGCAATTAATCAATATTCCTTTTTATATTAAAGTTCTGTCCAGAGATAAATATTTGATTACCTCTGATGCCGATAAAAATGGTAGAGAATTGCATTTTGGGGAACCCTATATTACCAATGATTTTTCTTTTAAAATTCTACTGACCGAGAATTTTGATCCCATCATTTCTAGTAAAAAGAAGTACTTTTTTGTAATAAAAAGTATTGAGGAGATCGCAACTTTATACAACAGTGGCTTAAGTGTTGAAACAATAAATAAAGATGCGTCTATTGTGCAAATTACCTTTAAATCTAATAATGGTCCAAAAGCTGTTGAATTTGTAAATAAACTAACTCAAACATATTTACAAGCCGATTTAGAAGAGAAGAATTTAAAAGCCATAAATACCATTAGATTTATTGATTCTCAGTTAGGCGATTTAACCGATTCATTGTATTCTGTTCAGAATAATATGAAGAATTATAAATCTTCTAATAACATCATGAATATTGAAACTGGATCTAATCTGCTCATTTCTCGTTTTAATGCTATGGCTCAGGAAAAGGCTCAGGAAATGGTAAAGGCCAAATATTATGAGTATTTATTTGATTATTTAAAAAAAGGACGTGATTTTAAAGAAATGACAGTGCCATCAGCTGTGGGGGTTCAAGATGTTACCATGAACACTTTGGTTGGTGATTTAATAAAATTGTATATTGAAAAAAGTCAATTAGAACAAACATCAACCAAGAAGAATCCCTATTTAAATGCCGTAGAATTAAAAATTACCAATACCAAAGATGCGCTAATTGAAAGTTTAAGCAATACCATTCAATTAAATAAAATTACTTTGGCGGATATGGGTAAAAACCTTGCAGAGGTTCAGGGTAATATCAATAAATTGCCTGGGATTGAAAAGGATTTGACCAATATTCAAAGAGAGTTTAAAGTAAATGATCAGATTTATACTTTTCTATTACAAAGAAAAGCAGAGGCCTCTATTTCTAAAGCTTCAAATTTACCAACCAATAAAATTTTGGATCCAGCAAGAGAAGCAGGCATGATTTCTCCAAAAAAATCATTAAATTACTCTATTGCCTTTATCTTGAGCATTGCTTTTCCTCTTTTAATTTTATTCTTAATTGAGTTCTTTAATGATACCATTACCGATAAAAAGGATATTATGAAGATTACCAATATTCCGATATTGGGGATAGTGGCTCATAGCAATTATGGATTGGATTTAATAGTTGAAGAAAAACCGAAATCAATTGTTGCTGAGACCTTCCGTTCCATTCGAACGAATTTGCAGTTTTTTGCTTCTGAAAAATCTCATAAAATTATTACCATTACCTCAACATTGGGAGGTGAAGGCAAGACCTATTTTACAGTTAATCTGGCCACTACCTTTGCAATTTCGGGAAAGAAAACAGTGATTGTTTCTTGTGATTTACGTAAGCCAAAAACAGATAAATACTTTCCAGAAATTTCGAAAGAAATGGGCTTGACCACTTATCTTATTGGGAAAAGCACCAAGGAAGAGGTAATTCAGAAAACTGCGTATGATAATTTGTATATTATTCCAGCTGGTCCCGTACCTCCAAATCCAGCGGAGTTAATTGAATCAGATAGAATGCAAAATTTACTTAAAGAACTTCGCGAAGAATTTGATTATGTATTGGTGGATACACCTCCAGTTGGTTTTGTAACGGATGCCTTCTTTATTATGAATTTGTCAGATGCCAGTATTTACATGGCGCGCAGGGGTTATACCTATAAAAAAGCATTGAACGCCATCAATGATGTCCAAAAAAGCACCACCATTAAAAACCTTTGCATCGTTATGAATGATGTGAAATTTGGCAAGAATCCTTATGGTTATTCCTATCGTTCCTACGGCTATGGTTATGGTTACGGATATGGTTACGGCTACGGTTACTATACCGAAGAAGAGAAAAACAAGGGCTTTATTGAAAAATTAATGAGCAGAAAATACTCAAGGAAGGATTAAATGTTTCGTCATTGCGATCAGCCCTCTGGCTGAGAAGCAATCTCATAACTAATGTTTTTTATTACCTGACAGAGTTTGCAAAACCTGTCAGAGTCTTATATGAAATATTAATTTAAAAATTGAGAGTCTGTTGATTGCTGAGCGGAGTCGAAATAAGCAGGGCCGCAATAAAAACATTTTCAAATTTCACACTGAGTTGGTCCCTGAGCTTGGGACACTGAGCGTAGTCGAAGTGCTCCAAGTAACAAACTCAAATTATGAATGAGTTTCGCCGATGACAGAATGGAGTCGAAGACCAACAAATCAAAATTTCAAGGAAGGAATAAATGCTTCGTCATTGCGATCAGCCAACCGGTGAGAAGCAATCTAATGACTAATGATTTTTTCCTGCCTGATCTGACGGAGTTTGTAAAACCTTTCAGAGTCTTTCTTAAATTTCCAAATTACTTTTGAAACTCTTTCGATTGCTAATTGGGTTTAGTAATATATTTTGCAAAAAAAACGAATAACAATCCTTGCTACCCTTTACCTTATTAAAACCCACCATTTAAAAACTTCACAACTTCACAAGTCGACAACTCCACAAATTAAAATTTCAAAAACTATCAATTTCACAAACTAATTCAAGCAATCATCAAATCACCACCAACTTCTTTTGTCATTGCGATCCGCCCCTTGGCGGAGAAGCAATCTAATGACTAATGATTTTTTCCTGCCTGACCTGACCGAGTTTGCAAAACCTGTCAGTGTCTCACACAAATAGTAAATTTATTAAGGATTAAATATTAATCTATAAACATATTTTGGACGAGTCGGTTATGGGTAAGATTGGCTATCAATATAGCCTTGGAATTGCATTAATGATAGGAATAACATCCTTAAACTCCATGCCCAAAGCATCCAAATACCATCTTATGTTCTGATACCGAGGACGATTTTCATCTTCAATCAAAACCAGGGCCTCTTCGCGACTAATCTGTCCTTCTCGAATCTGATTGCTGCGGAAAGTATCGTGTTCAGTAAACCC
>JACAAW010000160.1 GCA_013377115.1 Bacteroidota bacterium
AATCATCGTGATGCAGTTGATCGAATTTCAGCACAATTAAAAATTCATAAAGTAGATCATGGATTTTACCATGGCGGCTTAGAACAAATTGACCGGGAAAAAATGTTAATTAAATTGAGGAACGGTAGTATCAACATTTTAATTACAACGGATTTGGCAGCACGGGGCTTGGATATTCCGGAAATAGAAACGATTATTCATTATCAATTACCACCTACCGAAGATGTGATGACGCACCGTAACGGGAGAACTGCAAGAATGAATGCATTAGGAACTGCTTATTTTTTATTGGATGTTAAAGATTATTTGCCAAAATTTTTAGAATCCACTCCTGAAGAAGAAGTTTTACCAAAAACATTTGTTTCGCCAAAACCTTGTGAATGGAAAACTTTGTTTATAGCTGCCGGAAAAAAAGATAAAATAAACAAAATGGACATTGTAGGAATGCTTCTGCAAAAAGGAGGTATAAAAAAAGAAGAACTCGGCAAGATTGAAGTTTTAGATCATTCAGCCTACGCAGCAGTAAAATCCGACAAAATTCTTAAATTATTGCAACTCGTGAGAGAGGAAAAACTAAAAAACAGGAAAATTCGAATGGAGATTGCTTCGTAACCTTGATTCATTGGTTACTTGTTTCAGAATCTATAAGTTGCAGAAATTTGATATTATAATAACATTGCAAGGCTTCGCATAAAATTCACATAAGAAAAAGTGTAAAAATAAAAACTTCTCACTCCCACTTTCTGTAAAAAATAATTAGCTAAAAAGGGATAATTGTTTCGTTGGCTCAATTGGTTCAACAGGAGAATATATTCCATACAAATCATATTTCCTTCGCAGGTTTTGAATCTTCACTTGTATTCTATTAGAATGTTCTTCATTAACAGTAGAATTTGCATATAATTTAGAAAAATCAGTATAAATCTCAGCAAAATTTGATTTTAAAATTTTCATGAATTTGGGCTTACCTTCTCCTCGCAGAAACAAAAAACTCGTAACAATATTATTAATGCCAAATTCTTTTGCAAGCATAAATGTGGTTTCCAAATTTTCTTCGGTATCAGATAAAAGAGGAATTATTGGCATAAATCCTAAAGTAGTGGTTCGGCAAATTCCTTTGAATTTAGAAAGTATTTCAATTCTTTCCATGGCAGAAGCTGCACCTGGTTCAATTACTTTTCGAATCGATTCATCAAAACTCGAGATGCTGGTGGCAATATCAACGGTTGTTATTTTTGACAATTCTTTAATAATTTCGAAATCGCGTAAAATTAAAGTTGATTTCGTCTGAATAAAAATTGGGTTCTTATGTTTTTTAATAACATCATAAATTTTAGGAAGCAATTCATATTTTTTTTCGATGTGCTGGTACAAATCAGTGGTTCCACCAATTTTAATTTGCTCATGCTTCCAATTTTTATTTTGAAATTCTTTTTCTAAACAGACATGAATATTCGTTTTGATTAATATATCCGTAAAGAAATTATCGAGGTCCAAATATTTGTGAGTGTATTGAGCATAACAATATTTGCATCCAATGGTGCATCCTCTGTACGGATTTAAATCCCAATTCGTTGGAAATGCATTTGGATGATAAGTTAAAACTTTTTTTGCTTTAATTTCTTTTATCAAAAATTTAATATTAAAAAAATGAACTGAATTACTCCAGCTCATTTCAATGTTTATAAAAATCTATTTGCCTTGTGGTGCAGGAATTACGCCCAATTGAACCATTAAGCCATACATATTGGTAGACTGCCATTCAGCAACAACTTTACCATCTTTTATTTGACGAATAAATTGTCCCGTTCCGAAAACTCTTTTATTTGTTGCTGGAATTCCAAAAAATATTCCCGAATTAGTCATTTCATTTGTATAATCTACTGATACCATATCACCTTCAGCAATAACTCTTGGGAATTTCATATCCATATTTGTCATAGCTGTACATAACATCTCTTTCATAAAGTACAGATATTGTTGTTTGTTAATGGCGGGTTGTCCGTCTCCAATGTATTGAAAATTGTCGTCAAGTAATGCCTCTACTTTATCCCATTGTCCTGTCATAATTGCTTTTGATAAACCCAAAGCGATTTCTTTGTTTGATGTTGTTTCCATTTTTTCTACTTTTTTAGTTGTTTGTGAATAAATTACTGAATTTATTGCTCCTATTAAAAGCAAAGTGATTACTATTTTTATTAAGGTTTTTATTGTTACTAATTTACTTTAATTATTGTTCTTCTTCCTTTATTGCTTTTTCAATACTTTTATCAGGAATAAGCCAAACAATAGCGATAATAATAAATATTATTCCTGAAACTATTGGACTTATATAGGCAAACAAAACAGCCAATAAACATCCTATTGAAGAAGCAGTTCCTTTTTTATTAAGGTTTTTAAATGCTAATTTTAATGCTTCAATATCATGAGCATTTCTTTCAATTGTTTTTTGAAGAATAAAAAATGCAAGTCCACTAATAAACAAAATGATTCCATAAAGTGCTACTGTATTTGCAGTGAAATGATTTTCACCCATCCAGCCTGTTGCAAATGGAATTAATGAAAGCCAAAACAATAAATTAAGATTTGATAAAAGAATCCCGGGTGAAACTTGTTTCGCTGAATTCAAGAGGTGATGATGATTGCCCCAATAAATACCGATATATAGAAAACTAAAGATGTAACTAATAAAAATCGGAATAAGTGGCTTCAACTCCGCCCACTCACTACCATGTGGCACTTTTATTTCTAAAATCATTATGGTAATAATTATTGCTAAAACACCATCACTAAATGCCTCTAATCTATTTTTTTTCATAATTAATGATTACTGTTTTCCCAATATTTTTCTCACCATTTTCTAAATTTTTATATGCTTCTAAGGCATTATCAAATATATATTCTTTGCTAATGATTGGGTTTAATTTTCCTTCCGTAGCCAGCTTTTTTATTGTCTCCATTTTTTCGGGCGATGCTTTTGCAATTATTGATTTTACCTTTTTACCAGTGAATATATTTTTAACAGATCCAAAAATCAAATTAATAGGATTTGGATTGAGCTCTAAGAAAATACTATAACTGTTCATAATAATTTTACTTTCGCCCAATTTCAAATTTCCAACCGTATCAAAAATGATATCAAATTTTTTATTGCCTTTAAGCACATTTACTTTCGAATAATCAATAATATGATCCACTCCTATTTGTTTTGCTGATTCATTGGAACTTGTATTGCATGTTCCGGTTACAATTGCGCCATGAGTTTTTGCAATCATAACAGCAAATTGGCCAACACCACCAGTGCAACCATTAATAAGTACATTCATTCCCTTTTTAATTTTACCGCCATCAACCAATGCTGTAATTGATGCAATGCAAGCCATTGGCAAGGTTGAAGCTTCAGCAAAACTCATATTTGCCGGCTTTTTAACAGTTAAACCTTCGTCAGCAATTACAAATTCGGAAACGCTCCCTGCCATTTTATAAGGCAACCATCCAAAAACTTCATCGCCTTCTTTAAATTTAGACAATTTGCTGCCCACATTTTCAACAATTCCTGAAAAATCAGTACCAATTCCTTTGGGAAATTTTTTATTAATAAACAGTTTCATTTCGCCTTTCCTAATTTTCCAATCAATTGGATTTAAAGAAATGGCTTTCACATTAACTAGTATTTGATTGGTTATTGGTTTTGGAATTACTAAATCAGCCCAATACATTTCGTCCTGACTTCCATACTTATTATAATTTATTGTTTTCATTTTTATATTTTAATTATTTGACTTTGCAAAGTAACAACTCATACTTACGATAAACAATATACTACCCAAAAAGAAAGCACTATACTTTTGGAAAGCGACTCTGTTTTGAATTACCTTTGCTTAAAATATTAAGAAGATGAAAAGATATAATTTAGATGGCACTTTTTTCTATTGTCCGGTTGATTTAACATTATCTGTTATTGGCGGAAGATGGAAAGGATTGGTATTTTGGAATTTGAGAGATGGCTCCAGACGCTATGGCGAAATGAAAAAGATTTTGGTTGGCATCAATGATAAAATGCTGACTCAAGTTTTAAGAGAATTGGAGAAAAGTGGTGTTGTAAATAGAAAAGTATTCGAGGTAATTCCACCAAAAGTAGAATATTCCTTAACCGATGAAGGGAAAAAGTTATTGCCAGTTATGGAACTAATGTCGAACTGGGGAGAGAAATTTGCCGTTAATTCATAAATTTTCACAAAAGATTTAACATTCTAACCATCATATTTTATTGAATTTCCCTTGGATATTCTTTTGCTTACATTTTTCCATGAATCAGTAATCATAAAGCTTTCATCCATATAACTAACAAGTGTTTCAAAACGCTTTATCGGAATTCCAAATGAAAGAACATTTGCTGGAACATAAGGTCTCGCAGAGACATCAAACATTCCCAAGAAACAATCCTGATTTTCCTTTTTGTTTTCTAGAATTGGGAATTGAATTATTGAGCCACAACCAGCACTGAAAGGCGTTTTTACAGCATAATGATCTGTACGATCGAAATTTGCCAAAGTAAACAAGCCTGAAAGCACATCCGGATTAGCAAAAAATATAACCGCTTGAGGATTATCATTTTCGTTGATTTTGTCAAAAGGCTTAGCGATTAACCATTTTTTTGTAGTCTCAATTCTAGCGCTATTATTCATAAGATCCAGAACGATTTCAGGATTTTTCTTGTACCGCTCTCCTTCCATATCAGATTTTCCATATGAAAGGAAATACTCAAAACCAGGTCTTAAGTTTTTAGAGAAACCACAATATCTATTTCCGCCTCCACAGCCAATATTGCTTGCATTAAATGCCAACGAACTCCCGCGAGATACTTTTGTCAAATCAGCAATAATGCAACGATGACCTTCGTGCTTCTCCGCTGGGGTTGACTCATGAAGCTCATTGCTATAAAAAACAACAAATGGTAGTTGAGCTTCTGGAAAATTTTTTTGCCAACGACTGATGAAATTAGATTTAAGTAATTCTTTCATTTATCAAGGTATTTAAAAATAGAATGTGTGATTAATTAATTATTTTGCAGCATTAGAAAATACTTATTTTTAAAATTGCATTAAAATTAGAAAAGCACTTTTTATTTTGCTAATTAAAAACATTAATTATGGTATTACATATTCATAATTAAAACGATGAAACAATTTCAAAATAGAAATAGGATCATCGGTTTGAAGAATATCAACTTTTTTTCTTATTGCAGAAGTATTTTGATAATAATTATACGGTGAATAACCCATAATATACAAACCTTTGGAGTGGGCAAGGTCTGTTTTTGTTTCGACACTATTATCAACAATCTGAGTTACAATGCCAAAATAAGAATTGCTGTCTGCTATTTCAATTGTTGATTCATCAACCGTTCCACTTAAAAACAATTTATTTGTTAAACCCATACTCTTTACGATATTAAGAAAATATGTATTCCCTTCAATAAAAACATTATCACTCATATTAAATTTATCACATAATCTTTTTATAGCCCGAATAAATTGACTTATATACAATTGATGATCTGATACTTGATCGTCAATTTTACAATCAAAAGAAAAATAATAATTTTCAATATTTGGCAACTTACTAAATACTTCGTCTATAGAACAGACAAAAACCATATTTTCCAATCCAATGTATTTACACTCCTTAATTTCCTTAAAATTAGATTCATAAATTCTTCCCGTGCATGTGGTTGATGAATTTAATTCAGGGTTGTGATATAATACCAGAACTGAGTCTTTTGTTAATTGAAGATCGATCTCACAGCCATCAGACCCAATACCGATAGCAGGTTCGATAGATTCATAAGTATCACCAGGTATTCTGTAATAAACTCCCATTCCCCGATGTCCGAGAATCATGACTTTACTCCCAAAATAGGTATCATCAGTCATTTCATTTTCTGAACATTGAATATTGATAAGCCCTATGAATAAAGCTAGGCATACCAATAAATATGTGTTATTTTTAAAAAGCATAGCCAATTTTGATATTTGAAATCCACCAGTATTTATAATCTTTACTTGTCCATTGAGCATCTAAAGAAATCATTGGAATTCTATTTTCTTCTGAAACCCAATTGAAGATTTTTATAAACCCCGAAGTTTTTAATTCAGCAAAAAAATGCTTCCCAAGATAATTTTTCATACCCAAACTTACCCCACCTCCTAAGTTAGTTTGAGAATATTTATCATGGGAACTACTTTGCGTTTGGCTATTAAAGTAATCAAGGTTTTTTTTATTAAATCCAAAATCAAGCATAGCTCCAACAAAAAAACTCCTTTTAGAATTTCTTTTGGAGGTATAGAGATAATAGTTAAACTCTGGAAGTAAATGAAATCCATATATCATGACGTCCTGTTTTATCGAATACATCCCTAAATTTGAATTGAAAAAATCGTAATATTTAATAAAACTGTATTTATCATAAAGGCCAATATCCAAGTAACAGCCTAATGAATATTTTTTAGAAATGTATTTCTCATATTCTAAACCAAACCTCAATTGAACTCGATTATCAAAGATATCATAATAAAGAGGCACAAAATCAAATTTTACAGCATTTTTGCAAATTAGAGAATCATTTTTCTCTTGGGAAAAAACACTATTTGATAAACTAAAAATAATAGTTAATATAGATACAAGCTTTATCAATATTTGTGTATTTATCATATTATCCCTAACCATTTGCTTTGAGTTAAAAAAACAACCAACCGAGGAGTTCAATTAAAACAGAAAAAAATTGAATGAACTAAAAACAAAGATTATTTTGCTTTATTTATTAAATAGGGAAAACTAATCCTTGGCATTAAAAACTTTTCTCAACAGCTATATAAGCAATATGGTATTTTCTAGTGTTTGTGGTTGGATTTTGTCGAATACTCATAATCATAACCCCTTTTTCGAATGAAAGTATTTCTTGCATTTCAGTTTCACCATAGGATGAAGTAACCATCATATTTTTGGTTCCTTGTTTTTTGATTTCAACTAATTTTGTGGCAGTTTTTTCATCAAAGGTAGTTGTAAATACTTTCAAACTAGCATCTTTATAACGGTCAAGTTTCATTTCATACAATATTCCTGTCGGTGTGTATCTTTTGAAACTAAACTCATTATTGGCATATTTCTCTTCACGTTCCGTTAAATCTTTTCCAAAATCAGATTTATATTCTTTGTCGAAAAAACTATAGCTTGAAATTTCATACCAATCGTATTTCAATAGGGTATCTTTAAAATTATTTGGAATCATGGTTACTTTTGCATTAACCAAATCTGATTGGTTAGAAATAACTTGGATTACATTCTTCTTTAAATTTTCATAATATCCTGTTTTTGGTTGGGTTGGATATAATACTTGAGCAGATATTTGAGTAATAAATATCATACCTATTGCCATTATTAGAATTAATTTTCTCATTTTCTCTTTTTAAGGTTTGTATTTACAAAAATAGCTAAATTTTACAAATTCAAAAATTCATTTCTTTAAAATTTCGCAAAATTGTAAATAATAAAAATAATCCAAGTGTATTTTCACAATTTGAAATTCCTTTAAATTAATCTGCTTTATCTACCAATTATTATAATTTAACAATAATTTATTCAAAAATTGCAAGTACATTAAAAAAATTGTATTTTTGCAATCAAATACTAAACTCAATTAAAACTTTTAATATTATGGCAGAATTCAATTTAGAACAAGCAACTTTCGCAGCTCTATGTTTTGTTGCTGGTAAAGACAATAAAATTTCAAGCGACGAACTTAAAGAAATCAACAAAGTAATTGACGATTTAGATTACTTCACTTTGAATAAATCTGATAAAGATTATATTTATAGTATTTGGGAAAAAGATGTAAAAAATGGTGATGCTTTTTTGAAATTAGTTACTGACTCTTTGACTCCATGTTCAAAGCTTGACCAAATGAAAGCATTTAAACACATCAGCCTATTTCTAAACAGAATTTCTAAAGGTTTGATTAGTTCTCTTACACATGCTAGCGTAAAAAGAGCTGATAGATGGCCTGCTGCTAACGAATTATTATCAAAACTTACCTTTACTCCAGAAGAATACGATCATTACATTACTGAAGTAATAGAGTAATTTGATTTTTAAATTAATAAAAAACACGCCTTAAAGCGTGTTTTTTTTATGATTCATTTTTAAAGAAAAGTTTATAATAATACATATTTCGTTCATCATCAAAACCTTTCTCCATCTGGTCATGACTGCCATGAACATAAACATGAAAATTCTTATCCAACTTTAAAATACTTTTAAAAAATTTCTTTTGTTCTTTTATTGCAGGTTTTGAAATTTCAAAACTATCAGAAGGA
>JACAAW010000161.1 GCA_013377115.1 Bacteroidota bacterium
GCTCTGCCAATATTGGTAGAAATCACTTTTACTGTGAAATTTTCTAATTCAGAAGTAATAATGGCTGGTTCGAAATAAACACTACTTGTATTTAAAGTGTAATCAGGCGCGGATTGATTATTTACTTTTAAAACTGGATCGCCATGAAAATTCATACTCAAGCAAGTATTAATATTCTCAGCAGAACTAGTATTATTTAGGACAGTTTTGATGGTATTTTTTATGCAATTTCCAAAAGTATTACCGTAATTATAAACTCCAATATTTTTGTATAATTCAGAGGAGTATACGTTTAACGGTGTTACATAACTTTGTGTAACCGATGCCAAAAAACCAATTGCAGCTTTTTTTGGTTCTAAAACAAAGGCTTCGGAAGAGCTGATTCCATCACCAAAAACATCTCCAGCCAAACATGAGTTTGCAATTACAATTGGATATTTATGGAAATTTAAATATTCCGAAGGTAAATCTGTACTTTGATCAAATCCAGTTCCAGCGGCGTGACCAAAAAACGTCATTAATGAAACACCATTTGTAATTATTCTTCGAAGTGAATCAGATTGGTCAGTGACCATTGGATCGTCAGAAGTTTTCCAAAACGATTTTACATTTCCACCGAATAATGTGTCTTCAATGATCCTTTTATAATTGTTTAAATATCCTCTTAATTCATCTTGCAAGAAATGAGTATCTCCACCACCAAAATGGAGAATATTTTTCATCCATTCTTCGGGAGTTTGCTGTGCCAATTCGTATTCAGTAACTTTGGTTAAATACAAATCCACATCATTTAAATCCCTGGCTGCAAGCCTTCCGGTTGGGACCAAAGGAGTATAGGTATTGTCAGAAATCCCACTAGTAAACATGATATCAGAAGGAGGAGAGCCAATTGATGGAACGATTGTATTTGCGAAAAAAGTTGGGTTTTGACGATAGCAATCAAGGCCATCGCTACCAGCATGATAAGATTTACCAAGTAAAAATAGTCCTTTAATGCTGTCGGTATAAGTCGCAGCGGCATATCGGATATAATTTTTTATTGCCAAAGGATTTTTTCTAATTCCATAGCTGAATTGAGCATAAAGTTGATCGATATCGACTAATAAAGCATTATAACCAGTGGAAATACGGTAGTCTCTATATTCAACGGCTTTGTCCCAAAGTCTCTGGTCGGTCACAATAATATAGTTGGAGTTAAGCAGGTTGGTTGCACCATAATTTATAAATTGCGCATTTGGACCAACGGGAGTTATTGAATTGATGTTTTTTATTTGGTGGTCGGAAGTTAAAAAGCATTCCTTTTCTCCTGTATTGCTTGGGTTTGGAACCAATGCGTCATAATATGGACCGGATTTATATACTTTTATTCTTCTATGGTTGGTTAAATCATAAATTCTGGCGGAATCGGTGTTGTTAATCACCAAATTTGAAATTCTTAAATACGATTTTGCCTGAAATGAATTTGGAACAAACATTCTTTCTGTACTATCATTTGCCAAATCAAAAGTATGTGGGTATTTTATTGAAATATGAGAAATGGTATTTCTATCTGGATTTCCGTTGGAATTATAGGGATTTAATGAAGTAAAAGTAAAGTTGGTATAGGAAGAACCAAGTGATGAAGTGGGTACTGAATAATTAAACTTTCTGGTAACCAAACCCTCATAAAGAGTATCGATGTTAATATTTGCAAAGTTAATACTTAAATGATGGTCAGGATTTGCATTTTCATAATCTGAGGCACCTATTATAGTAAAATCTACAACAGCGTTTGGTCCTCCAATAAATGCATTTGGTGTTGGAATATTTTTTGAAATATTGCTGCCAGCATAAAAAGGATAATCAAACCAACCTTCTCCATCAGTATATTCTTCATTATATAATTTCTGATAAGTATATGCTCCTGAAAAGTAATTGTAATTGTAATTTTGACGTGATACTTTATTATAATAATTTAAAAAAGTGTAATTACTAAAATCATTCGATTCATTTACAAACATTCTAAGGTTATGAACACCACCGTTTGAGGTTAAATAATAAGATGCAGTATCCGTAAATAAACTGTATTCATTATTTATTTGGCTTCCAGGAACATGATAAAGAGCTGTATCATACCAACCTGTGTTTTTTTCAGCATAAAATTCGATATAGTGTCCTGGTAAAAAAATATTTGAATCTTGAGGATTAACAGCATGGATAAAAATATACTGCTCAACTCCTTTGTAAAAAATTTGAAAACCTCTGGGATCTATCGTGCTAACTGGAACTCCAGCATTTACAAGGGTGTTATAATTGATTCTATAAACGCCATTACTTGAAATTGGAATTCTGTAATATTTTTGAGAATAATTTATCCAGTTGTTCTCGAATTGCTGCGAAAACAAATTAAAGCTACTACCAATTAAAAAGAGAAACAGTAAAAATTTCTTCATATTTTACTTGTTAAATTCTTCAAACCTTATTTTTCTTTTCGATTGATATTAAATTTCAACGAAAAAACATTTGAATACAATGCGATTGAGGCGTTTCCAATATCGGTAAGTGCGTAATCGATACAAAGATTGTTTTTAATTTTTATTCCAACGCCCATATTTGGTTGAAAGGTTGTGATTTTATTTCCATCCATACTGGATTCTTTCTGAATGTTTCCAACTCCACCTCTCAAAAATACAATGTCTTTATAGCCAAATTCAACACCAAGATGCGGGTCAATACTAATTGGATCGCTTTTCACCAAAACGTTTCTCATTCCGTCGAATGTTAAATCTACGTCTAAATCAACTAGTGCATTGAAGTTTTTTCCCAAATCAAAATTTCTGCCTCCAGCCAAAATTAATTTTGGAAGTGTAATTTCGGTTGAACTACTTGGAATTTCGTTTCCAGTAATTGTAAAGGCTTCAATCATTTTATCGCTAAGATTGTAACTCCAAGCATTAAAGGTGGAAGTAATATCTTTCCCAAAAGCTCCAAATTTCCATTTTTTATAATCATACTGAGCTCCAACATCAATTCCAAATCCCCAGGCTTTCCCGAAATCACCAACTTGTCGGTAAATTACTTTGATATTTGCGCCATATCTTAAACCTTCAATTTTTGCTTTTCTTGAATAACTGAAAAGAAATCCATAATCAACTGCCGAAAATGATGTAATTCTATTGTAATCAAGGTTTCCATCGCTGTCAATAAGTTCGGTAGTATTTGGAATATCGTCAACACCAAAGCGAATAACTGAAACACCTATGGCACTTTTATCATCAATTTTTGCAGAAAGAGCGCCGTAATCATATTTTGCGATTCCTGCAAAATATTCTGAATGCATTAACGCCAATTGAATATTGCTATTTACAAGCACCAATCCTGCTGGATTCCAATAACCTGAAGTTACATCGTTTACGATGGCAGTATTAGAATTTGACATTCCTAAGGAACGCGCACCAACTCCAATTGATAAAAATTCATTACTATATTTTGGGGCTTGAGCAAACAAAAATGAAGCAGAAAAAATAAAGCTGGCAATAAAAATTGATCTTTTGAACATATTTCTAGATATTATTGATAAAATTTATTTGAACCTAAAACGGAAATTTTATCAAAATAGTATATTTTATTTAAATTAAGCTATAAAAATACAAAATACACGGTTGATTTCCAAACTTTTTATTTTGGAATAATAAAGCTGTAATATCGCAGACAAATATCCATTATCTTTTTGACCAGAACAATAGTATTTTTACCTAATTTGAAAAAATATTTTTTTGTGTTCTGGGATAAATCTAGGAAATATATACTTCTAAAACTTCCGTTTTTCCTTTAGGAATTAATTCAAAGTTTTTCATTTCGGCAGGAATCAAAACTGTTTCACCAGTTGAAATTGTTACACTTCCTTCGCTTGATTTTACTTCAAAAGAGCCTTTATTACAAATATAAATTATGAAAGAATCAAACTCCAAAGTTTCTTTTAAAATTGGTTGATCAAATTTTATAATATTCGTTGTAAAATATTGATTGCTAATTATTGGAGAGATTTGGTTTTCTTCAGCATTATAAATGGTTTTATAATTATTTATTTTTTCGAAATCTATGGCTTGTAAAGCTAAATCTGTATGTAGCTCACGTGTATTTCCTTTATCGTCTTTCCGATCCCAATCATAAATTCGATAGGTAATATCAGAAGTCTGCTGGATTTCTGCTAATAAAATGCCGCTTCCAATTGCATGAACTCTGCCAGCTGGAATGTCGAAAACGTCTCCTTGATTTGCTTTCTCGAAATTTAGCACTTCTTTAATCCGGTTTTCGTTAAGTGCCTTTAAGTATGATTCTTGATCCATTTCATTCTTGAAACCACTAATCAATTCAGCATCTTTTTCTGCTTGAATTATATACCACATCTCATTTTTACCGAAACCATCGTGCCTTTTTAATGCCAATTCGTCGTTAGGATGAACTTGGATAGAAAGGGCCTCGTTGGCATCGATAAATTTTATCAATAAAGGAAAATCGTTTCCAAATTTTTCGAAAACAGTTTCTCCAACCAAATCGCCCATATAAATTTCAACCAAATCGTTGAGTTCGTTTCCTTTTAAAAAACCATTTTCAACAATTGATTGATCTCCTTCAACTCCAGAGATTGCCCAAAGTTCACCACAGTTTTCTAAATTTCCATAATCTTGCCCAAGGACCCTTTTTATTTTATTTCCGCCCCAAACTTTTTCTTTGAAAATGGGATTAAACTTCAATGGATAAAGCATAATGATTTTTTTTGTTTTCTATTCTTTTCTTTAACAAAAGTAATCAATTGTATTTTAAGTAAGTTCGAAATAATGAATTTCTAAAATTTCGTACCTACGGCACTGATAAATTAGGGTGATTTTTCTTTATTACCGATATTTCGTGCCTAACGGCACTTATGTAAATCTAAAACTCTTTATAAAGCCTCGTAGAGGCAACATTTTGGTAAAAAGAAAATAAGTGTTAAAGAAAAAGCCCCCTGCCTACCGGACAGGCAGGTGTAGTGGGCGACATTATAAAAATAGGCTATTTCAAACTCAGGTTATTTTAATAATTGGTTCTACAAATTAAAATTTATCGATTCACATTATTTTTTTGATTTAAATATTCTTTAAATTTTTTGTATTTTTGAAAAATAAACCAATAAAAATACCATGATCATTATTGGAATTACTGGAACAATTGGTGCTGGAAAAGGCACAATTGTTGACTTTTTGATTGAAAAAGGATTTGTTCATTATTCTGTGAGAACCTTTATTACGCAAGAACTTAATCGCAGAGGAATTGAAGTAAACAGAGATAATATGGTGGTGGTTGCTAACGAAATGCGAGCAAAAAATTCTCCAAGTTATATTATTGAACAATTGTATGAACAAGCATCACAGTCAAAGCAAAATTGTATAATTGAAAGTATTCGTACAATTGGAGAAGTTGAACAATTGAAAAAATATGGAAATTTCTGTTTGTTTGCTGTTGATGCCAAACCAGCACTTCGTTACAATCGAATATTGGAGCGGAATTCGGAGACAGATCAAATTACTTATGAAGTATTTTTAGAAAATGAAAAACGCGAAATGACTTCTGATGATATGAATAAACAAAATCTATCAAAGTGCATTTCGATGGCAAATTATATTATTGAAAACAACGGAACCAAAGAGGAATTAAACAGAAAAGTGGAGGAAATTTTGAATGACATCAAATGAAATTTATGTTAGACCATCGTGGGACGAATATTTTATGGATATTGCACAAACTGTTTCGAAAAGAGCAACTTGTGATCGTGGGCGAAGTGGCTGTGTTATTGCAAAAGGTAAGCAATTATTGGTAACTGGTTACGTTGGTTCTCCTATTGGAATGGCGCATTGCGATGAAATTGGTCACCAAATGAAACAAATGGTTCACGAGGATGGAAAAGTAACAAATCATTGCGTAAGAACTGTTCATGCTGAACAAAATGCAATATGTCAAGCCGCTAAACTAGGCATATCAATAGAAGGAGCTACACTTTATTGCAGAATGACTCCTTGTCGAGTTTGTGCAATGTTGATTATTAATTGTGGAATTACGAAAGTTGTTTGCGAAAAAAAATACCATTCTGGTGGCGAATCAGAAGAGATGTTTGCTTTAGCTGGAGTGAAAATTGAATATTTCAAGGACGAAATTCAACAATACGAAAATCAATAGTTTCCCTGTATTTGATAAAAAAATTGAGCTTATTTTGCAATAAACCTATCAACTATACTGAAAAGTAGATTTTCATTAATAGGTTTTGAAATATAGTCGTCAAATCCTTCTTTGAGGAATTTCTCTCTATCTTCATTTAGACCGTAGGCAGTTTGAGCAATAAAAGGAACATCCCTGTATTCGGGCCATCTACTTTTAATTTCTTTCATTAGTTTAATGCCATCCCATTTTCCGGGTAAATTAATGTCAAAAATCATTAAATCAAATGCTTGTCCCAAAATTGTTTTTGTTTCAATACTGCTTAAAGCTTGTTCTCCACTCTCAGATAATATTACTTTTCCGTAATTTTGAAGTAATGTTTTCAGTAAAATACCATTTAATTTATCGTCTTCAAGGACCAAAATCATTGGGGCTTTTTTTGAATTGTTTTTAAGAAACTCTAATGATTTTTTTGCATAAGAATCTGGTTGGCAATGGGTAGCTTTTAGCCATACATGAACTGTTGTTCCAATTTTCTTTTTTGATTCAATTGAAATTCGTCCATTCATCAATTCAATTAGTTTTTTTGAAAGAGGCAAGGAAAGTCCAATTCCTTGGTAAGTTCTGGCATGACCAGTGCTTTCTTGGCGAAACGCTTCAAAAATATGAGGCAAATAACTTTTTTCAATACCAATTCCGGTATCTGATATTGAAATTTGAATTTCATTTTCTTTTTCCAAATATTTGGTGTCAATATTTACACAACCTTTTTCAGAGTATTTCAATGAATTATCAATTATTTCAATGATAATTCTACTAATAACTTCTAAATCAGCTAATGCACATGGAATTTTGTTTCTGGAAAAATGGACTTTAATCCCTTTTTCGTTGGCAGTGAATGAGGTAAGTTTTATTGCATTTTCAATAATCTCATTTAGATCGCAAGGAAATAAAGACACCGTCATGTCATTCGCTTCAATACGACTAATATCAATAATGTTGTTTAAAACCTCAAGTAATCTATAGCCGCTAAGTTGGACGGCTTTATTGTATTCGAGAAGATTTTCATTTTGGAGTTTTGTGAGTTCTCGTTCCAATAAACTTGAAAACCCAATTATGGCGTTAAGTGGTGTTCTGATTTCGTGACTAATATTTGAAAGGAAAGCATCTTTGAGCATATTTGCTTCTTCAGCTTTTTTCAAAGTAATTTTTAATGCCTCTTCAACCCTTTTTCTTAGAAAAATCTCTTCTTCCAGTTCTTTTGTGCTGATTTTCTTTAGTTTATCGGGCATAGTTGTAAGAAAGCAATTAATAAATAGACACCTTTATTTTTACTGCTAAGTTATAAAATATATAAATATAATTATTTTGTTTTTGAATAAAACTTAAAATAAATTTGGCCAGTTTTAAACTCCTTTTTCAGATTCCAAAAAGGTTTTAATTCTTCAATTCAAAATTTAGAAATATAAAAACCAAATAATGGAAAAATACCAGTATCCATTTCTATTGGTGGAACTAAAGTGGAGTAGGAGTTATTATAGAAAAATTCAGCAGGTTTTGTGAAATATACTCCATCCCAAAAGAATGGAATATATCTCGACAAAAAAGTAAGGATAACAAAAAATATAAAAGCAATAGCAAGCGGCTTATGTTTTAACATTTTTGTTTTGGTCTTTTAAATTAGACCTCTAAAATACTATTTTAAATCTAAAATTAATTCTTTTAGATTTATTAGTTTACAAATTGCTTAGCGTAATATTTTGCAGTAAGTTTTTCTCCAGTAGCTTTTTCAATCATAACATTCCAGTTATACTTGCAACCTGGCATGAAAACCTTATCGTTTAAATATTTACCAATTTCTTTATTATTGCTGAAACTTTGATTTTTATAATCTTCCGATTTAATCACGTTTTTAACAATATTATAATAAAGTTGAGAAGCTAATAATTCACCCATTAAGTAATTATGGTAATAACATGGTGCAGTTGCAATATGGATTTTTGAAGCCCAGTCTGGTGCATTTCTGTCAGCAGGTTTTTTCAATAATTGGTATTTCTCAACCAAATTCCACCATAATTTATTTAAATCCTGATCAGGATTTTCATACAAACTTTTTTCGAAATGATACATTACTTGCGACCAGCGAGAAAATACCAATTGTTCTAAACGTAA
>JACAAW010000162.1 GCA_013377115.1 Bacteroidota bacterium
CATTTTTATCCTTATTTTAAACCTATGGATTTCTAATCCATAGTCATTTTAGTTTATTTTTTAGGTTCTTGCCAACGCTCTTTATAATAATCTGGTTTATCTTCAACAAATCTTTTCGAAAACTCACCATATCCAACGCCTTTTGGATGGCGACCACCATCTTTTCCATCATTGATATAACCATCATTGTATTTTGTAAAAATACCTTCGCCAAGTTTTTTCCATCTCGCAAAAACCATGTTTGCTTGAGATACCGAATAATCCGTAATGTATTGAGTAGCTAAAGCTGGATTTGTTTTGCTTAAATCCAATGCAGTTTTTTCAATTGCAGGTTGAAGTGCAAGAAACTTCCCTTCTAATTCCTTTTGAACAACTTGAATATCTTTTATGATATAGGAGTATTTTCCGTAAGCATAATTTGAGACCAAATTAAATACCCAAATTGGTGATTCCCAGGAGAATTTAGTAACATCAGCATTTCTATAAGCCCATGGAATATCATTCATTCCCATATATAACGGCATATAACACGAAGAATAAGTGTCATCCAAACCATACCAGAATACCCCTCCAATGGCATCTGGGAGTGTAGAACGAGATTGTGTTACAAAAGTAAAGGCAGTTTGTTGGGTCGATATTGGTCTTTCCCAAGCATATTTTGTAATGGTATCGCCTTCAACTTTCCATCCTAGTGGTTTCCATCGATAAGGATTGCCAAAAGGACCAGCAGCTAAGCCTTTTGTCATGTCATAATCTGTTCCTTCAAAATGATCTCTCATCAAACTTATTACGTCTTCAACACCAAGCAATTTATCAGGTTTGATAAATAAAGGATAAGGTTCAGCACCTTTTACAGCTCTCCAATAATCTGTTGAAAAATTCTGTGAAGGAGCAACTCTTCTAAAAATACTCCAAACACGACCTTCGCAATAAAGCAATCCACCTGGTTCAAGTGGACAATATGAATCAACAAAACTAAATGGTTTTCCTGATTTTGGATCCCAATAACCTTTGCTTTGTGCGAAAGAAAAAATATCAGATGCGTATAAAGTGTTTTTGTCATTTAAAGGAACTTCTCTAATTCTTGCTTGGTTTGCATGAGCGCAAATATAACCTTCTGGAACTCTTCTTGCTGCCCAAATTGCACCTTTTTCGCCTTTTCCTTTTCCAATCATTTCCATAATCCAAACTTCGTTTGCATCTGAAATTGAAAATGATTCTCCTTCGCTATAATAACCATATTCAGCAACTAAGTCTGTCATTACTTTTATTGCTTCTCTTGCAGTTTTTGATCTTTGTAAAGCAATATATATTAAACTGCCGTAATCCATGATTGCTGTTGGATTACTTTGTAAATCTTCACGACCTCCAAAAGTTGTTTCACCAATAGCAACTTGAAATTCATTCATATTGCCAATTACTTTATAAGTATGAGCAACCTGTTTAATTTTTCCTAGATATTTTCCAGTGTCCCATTCATAAATTTCTACTGAATCTTTTGGTGCCCAATCTCTGGCAATTGAATAATATAATGGTTCCATGAAACCACCTGCATCAGCATTGTAGCTAATCATTACAGAACCATCTTTTGATGCACCTTTTGAAACAAGAACATTTGTACAAGCATGAGATTCGATAAATGAAGCTGTAAGAGCAATAAAAAGCGTAAAAAAGAAATTAAATTTTTTCATAAATTTTAATGTATTAGTGTTTAAATGAAAGAACAAATAAAGAAGAAAAAACTGACATTGACAAATATAAAATTGTTAATGATTTTTATCCTATAAGTCAGTGTAGGAGCGGAAAAGTAGAGTTGATAATCCAAAACGGAACAGCAAATATTGGTCATTTTGTAAAATAGAATTCTTAGTTAGGTAAGTTATCCCACAAAATACCTTAAGATTGATTGAAGGATTTAGCAAATAACCAATTTGCAAATCACCACTTTTTATGGTGGTGGTGATACCTTGTCCTACTACATTTCCATATTGAGATACCGGAACATTAAATCCTGTTGGAGAGTCCCAGGTAGGTTGTAAAATGTTTTGACCAAAATGAGAATTTGTTGAATCCATTCCTATTACACAATAAGAGAATTTTGCCTGAAGGAAAAATCTTTTTTGGTTGTATTTAAGTAGGGTAACTGATTCCCAGAAATTTGCACCAAAAGGATGCGCCAAAGATTGACTATAATTTGAATAGCTTTCGTAAATATGCTTATGCGAGTAGGTGTAAGGACGCACCAAATTATATTCTGTTTGGAATGTTAGATTTTTTATGTGAAAAATATCAAAACTTTTAAGTCCGAGCTGAAACGATTGCTTGTTCATCCATGAACCGTATTTCATTGTTGAATCTTTGGTAATGGTGTGAATTATGTCATTTTTAACTTCACCCATAATAAAATCATCAAGCAAAAGCTGACCGTAGAAAACTTGCTTTTTGAAAAGTTTTACCGAAAGGTTAAATCCCATCAAAGCATTGTCTGGTGAATTTAAAGAAAATTCAACAGGTCTGTAAAGAATGGCTGGATTGATATAATTTACATCAAAGCCTCTGTTTTCAGTTGTGTCGGAGGATTCCCACATAATTGCTTCGAAGAAAGAAAAATTTATTCGTTTGGTGGCATTCCAGCTTAAATAATGAAAACTGCTGTATTTATTGACGAATTCAGTTTTATTGCCATCCGAAAATCTTACATCTTTGAAATTTGCAAAGAGGTTCACGTATTTCAATCGCCAAATTTTGGTGGTGAGTTTTAAAAATGGATAAGAATTGGAGTTCTCCGATAAAAGCAAGGAACGATAACCATCTCCAAAAAAAGTATTTCCTTTTCCAGCTTCAACTCTAAAATTCTCTGTTGGTGCGTAGGCAAGATTAAATGATAAATTTTGATAGCAATACGAATCACCAGTTTTGTAAGCATATCCATAACCAGGAATAATATGGTTTTGATTTGTGATACTATCGAAATTACCTACAAATAAAGTATTTCCACTGAAATAATTTATGTTACCATAAAATTTATTGCCAAATTGGATCCCAAAATCGGCTCCAATGGCACTTTCATTTCCTGATTTTTTTGATTTCAAATCGTTGTGAAATGAATAATTAAAAATTGGATTTAGAAAAACGGAAATCTTTTGTTTTCTAAAAACTAAAGAATTGTTGTTTGTTAAATAAGTAAAAAATGAATTGGATGTATTGAACCGGAGTTTTTGGGTCGCAGAATCGAGTTTAAAGGTTTGTCTAATTTCAGAAAACGAAATTGGTTTTATTGAAGAAAAAACGGTGGTGTCTTTTTTATAAAGACTTTGCTCAGCTATTTGAAATAAAACAGAATTAGAACCAATATTATTTTGTTGAGAATAAGAATACTGACATTTTACAATCAGCAAAAATATGACAAGAAAAAATATGGCTTTTTTCAAATTTACTTTTTATTTAAATAAATGTAAACGGGCAAATGATCACTAAAACCAACTTCATTAGGACTATTTTTATCGTAAGTCCGAATTGTGATTAGGTTGCCCTTTTCGTCTTTTTTAGTTAACCATTCTGGTTTGAATATGCTGATATCACTAGGATTTATTTTATAGCCAGTTTTTTTAGTAATTAAATTTGGTGAAACAAAAATCTGATCAAATAAATTCCACGATCCTTTGTATGGTAATGTTCCTTCTCCAGCTTTAAATTTATTATACAACAAATTAACGAGTTTCTTATTATCAGAAACATCAACATTTGCAGCCGTTTTTAAAGTAATTTCAGTGCTTTTATCCGTTGGATCATCATTAAAATCTCCCATCAAAATAATATTTGCATTGATGTTTTTATCAAAAAGTGAATCCACATAATGACGCATAATTTCAGCTGTGAAAATTCTTTTAGGTTCTGATTTTTCTTTACCACCACCTCTGGAGGACCAATGATTTACAAAAATATTTAGAGTGTCATTGCTATTGGTAACTCCTTTTACATAAAGAATATCCCGTGTTTTTCTGGCTGCAGAATCAAACGAAAAAGTTACATTAATAGCTTTATGCGAAATATATTTGAACTCTTCGGGACGGTATAATAAAGCACAATCAATTCCACGTTCATCGGGGCTTTCTTCGTGTACAATTTGGTATTTTACTTTTTTCATTGAATTGGTGTTCAGCAAATCTTCCAAAACTGCTTTATTTTCAATTTCAGTTAAGCCAATAATTGAAGGGAAATTTGACGGAGAAATAGAGCTAATAACCTTTGCAATATTGCTTACTTTTTTATTGTATTTATCCGAAGTCCACAAATTTCTGCCTTTTGGAGTATATTCTTCATCCTTTTTATTTGGAGTGTCTATAGTGTCAAAAAGGTTTTCGGTGTTGTAAAACATAAAACCAAATTGCTGATCCTTTGGTGATTTAGATTTAGAATTTTTTTGAGCTTGCAATGAAAGGCTTGCAAAAAGAAGAAAAGATGAGATAATTATTATTTTTTTCATTAGAATTTACTATTTATAGTACAAAGGTAAAAAAATGAACTGAGAAATCATATCAAATCAAATAATTTGGCGTTTTTTAACTCGTATGATCAATCACAATTACCCATTTTCCATGGATTTTGTTCCAGATTAAACTGAAATAACCACCAATAGAATCCACTTTTCTGGTGAGGTACCATTTGCCAATGCAATAGGCTGTTTTGCGGTTGAGTTTTATTATTGTAATTTCTGAAAATGCCAATTGTCCCATTGTTGCTTTATCAGGATACGACTTTTCATAGTGAGCTAAAGTTTCTTTCCATCCATAAGTAATACCGCTCTTACCAATGAATTTAAGTGAATCCGAATTCCAGTAAACACTCATATATGATTTGATATCGCCCTTATTCCAGCATTCTTGTTGATATTTTAAATTTGTTAATATTGCTTTATCAACTGATTTGAAGCATTGTGAAAATAAAAATGTGGTGTAAAAAATTAAGATAAAAGTAAAAATGAATTTTTTGAAAAGCATAGAATCTAATTTAAAAATCAGTAGTATTTTTTTGAATGTCGCGTCGTTCTTTTTTAGTAGGACGACCAGCGCCTCTGTCTCTTCTGATAAAAACAGAATCTCTCATTAATTCAAGTTTTTTGTATTCTTCCTCTGGAGTCATATCTTGAACAAATCCAACAGCAAGTTTTGCTGAAACTCGATTTTCTAGCGCAGCCAAAACCATAATGGTTTTTTTGAGGGGTCCAATCTGAACAGTAATAATTTCGCCTATTTTAACGTCTCTGGAAGGTTTAACGGCATTGTCTTCAATTTTTACTTTACCCGCTTTACAAGCTTCGCAAGCCAAGCCTCTGGTTTTAAAAATTCTTACCGCCCAAAGCCATTTATCGATGCGAACAGATTTTTCCATTATTTAACTTTTTACAAATTTAATGTTTATTTCATAATGTTCGGATGCGAGGCTTTCGAAGAATTAAAATTTTGGAGTTTACTGATGTAAAGGACTGATTTTAATTCAAGAGTAACGAAGCAGATGGATATTAGGAAAAAACATTATTTACTTCTGTCTAAAGAAAACCTGTATAGGAACCCCAGTAAAATCAAAGTTTTCGCGCAATCTGTTTTCTATAAATCTGCCGTATGATTCATTAACATACTGAGGCAAATTGCAGAAGAATACGAAAGAAGGCGAATATGTTGGTAATTGTGTAATATATTTAATTCGAATATATTTTCCTTTTGTTGTTGGAGGAGGATTCTCTTCAATAATTGGCAACATTACCCTGTTTAACTCAGAAGTTGTGATTCTGCGGGTTCTGTTTTCATAAACTTTTACAGCTTCTTCGAGAGCTTTGAAGATACGTTGTTTGCTGGTTGCTGAAATAAAAATGATCGGAATATCAGTAAAAGGAGCCAACCTTTCTCTTAATATTTTTTCATATTCAATATGGGTATTGTTTTCTTTAGCGACCAAATCCCATTTGTTGACAAGAAGTACAATGCCTTTTCTGTTTTTTTCTGCTAAACGGAAAATGTTCATATCCTGAGCTTCAATTCCGGTAGCTGCATCAATCATCACTAAACAAACATCACAATTCTCAATTGCTCTGATTGAACGCATTACAGAGTAAAATTCGATATTTTCGAAAACTTTTCCCTTTTTACGTAATCCGGCGGTATCAACTAAAAGAAAATCAAAACCGAAATTATTATAACGCGTGTAAATGGAATCTCTTGTTGTTCCAGCTATTGAAGTAACGATGTTTCTATCCTTGCCTAAAAGCGAATTAATCAGGGAAGATTTCCCAACGTTTGGTCTTCCAACAACAGTGAACTTTGGTAAATCAGTGTCAACTTCTGGCTCGTCATCATCAAATTTAGCAACGATTGCATCTAATAATTCGCCAGTTCCGCTTCCGTTGATTGAGGAAACGCAATAAACTTCACCTAAACCGAGAGTATAAAACTCGCCAATATTTTGAGCTATTTTATTGTTGTCGACTTTATTTGCTACAATAAAAACATTTTTTTTCGACCTTCTTAATAGATTGGCAACGTCTTCATCAAGAACACTTAAGCCTTCTTGAGCATCTAAAAGAAAAAGAATGATATTTGATTCATCTATTGCTAATTCAACTTGTTTGCGAATTTCTCCTTCAAAAACGTCATCAGAATTAAAAACGTAACCACCAGTATCAATTACAGAGAAATCTCTGCCTATCCAATCTGCCTTTCCGTAATGTCTATCGCGAGTAACTCCACTTGTTTCATCAACTATTGCTTGGCGACTTTCAGTTAACCTGTTGAAAAGAGTTGATTTTCCTACATTTGGTCTTCCAACCAATGCAACCATATTTCCCATAATAATTTTTTTGCAAAGCTACGGGAAATTTTTCAGAAAATGGTCAATTCAGTTAACAAATCTACATAATTGACTGAAAATTATACAATAAAACCTTTCGGAGTTTGAAAAACCCGAAAGAGTTTAAAGCGGATTTTGTTTTTTTGGGGCTCTTCGGATTCCGAATCCTGACAGCCTTATAAATGAAAAGTTTGAAACGAGAATATTGTTTAAACTCTGACGGGTCGAAAAGACTCCGTCAGGTTAAATAATTAATTCAAAAAATTTTTAGAATTTGAAGAATTTTACAAGGTTAAAAATGAATTTTTGAACAAACCTTTCAGAGTTCAACGAACCTGAAAGAGTTTAAAACGAATTTTTTAGAAATTAAAAGTTAAAATACCCAAATTTTCTCAATGAAATTTCTTTGGAACGCCAATCTTTAGCAACTTTAACGAAAACTTCGATGAATACTTGTTTCTCAAGAAAGGCTTCGATGTCTTTTCGAGCTTCGGATGCCGTTTTTTTAAGAGCTTTCCCCAAATGGCCGATAATAATTCCTTTTTGCGAATCACGTTCAACATAAATGATTGCACGGATTTTAATTATTGTTTCTTCTTCAACATAAGATTCAATTTCAACCTCGGATGAATAAGGGATTTCCTTTTTGTAATTTAGGAAGATTTTCTCCCGAAGAATTTCTGAAATAAAGAAACGTTGAGGTTTGTCGGTTAGTTCGTCTTTAGGGAAATAAGGTGGACTATCAGGAAGTTTCTCCTTAATAATATCTAAAAGAGATTCGGTATTAAATTTATTTAGAGCCGAAATAGGAACGATACTGGCGTTGGGTAGCAATTGGTTCCAGATTTCCATTTGTTCAACAACAATTTCTTGAGTTGAAGTATCTATTTTATTAATTGCCACAATTAATGGCTGAGGTGTGTTTTGTAATTTTTTGAGAATTTGTTCGTGCTTAAATTTTTCTCCAATTTCTGTAACGAGTAAAAAAACGTCAGCATCTTGAAAGGCGGTTTCAACAAATTTCATCATATTTTCTTGAAGTTTATATGCAGGATCAAGAATTCCTGGAGTGTCGGAATAGATGATTTGAAACTCTTCGCCATTAACAATACCCATAATTCGGTGACGTGTTGTTTGAGCCTTGGAAGTAATGATAGATAATTTTTCACCAACAAGTTCGTTCATAAGTGTTGATTTTCCGACGTTTGGACTTCCAATAATGTTAACAAAACCTGATTTATGTGCCATTGAATAATTTTTTTTGGATTTTTTGTAAAAGCAAAGGAACAAAATATTACCTTTGCACAGTTGTAAAAAACAAAGTTCTTTCGAAATTAATTTACATTTTTTGTAAATCAAAATATATTGCGGGATGGAGCAGTGGTAGCTCGTCGGGCTCATAACCCGAAGGTCATAGGTTCGAGTCCTATTCCCGCTACTAGAAAAAGCCAGCGTTAGCTGGCTTTTTTAT
>JACAAW010000163.1 GCA_013377115.1 Bacteroidota bacterium
GGCAATTTTTAATAAATAATTAAATTTATGATTTATAGGAAAATTTTTAGTGTGAAAATATTTAAAATTCAGGCGTATTTTCTTGCTTTTTATAAAAATATCTATTAAATTTACTTGTGTTAATTGAATAACAACTCTAGATCCAAAAATTATGAATAATAATTGGAAAAATTATACCATACTTATTGTTGAAGATGATCCCTTCAGTGCAAAACTTTTGAAATACTTCCTGCTGAAAACTGGAATAAATATTCTTTGGGTTCGAAACGGTTTGTCTGCGGTCGAAATGTGTAGAAATCACAAAGAAATTAGTCTTGTAATTATGGATATTGAACTTCCATTAATGAATGGTATTGAAGCAAGCCAAGAAATTTTAAATAATAGAAAAGACCTACCAATAATTGCACAAACTGGAATATTAGGTTTTAGAGAAAAATGTAGTGCTGTTGGCTGTGTTGACTTTATTTCAAAACCCACCAGCCAGGGCATATTGATTGAAAAAATTAATAAATACCTTAATGCCAAAATTCCTTGCTATCCTCAGTTGAAAACCAAAATGCAATCGCATTTCTTCTGATGTTTGTTGGGCTATTCCTTAAAGGGAAAACTGAAATTTCTGCAAAATTAAACCATACTATTTTTGTTTTATAATGAAATTTTATATTTTTACATAAATATAAAACTAGTTAATAATAATTTATGAAACAATTGTGTTCTCAAACAAAAATAGTTGCCACCTTGGGGCCAGCAACTTCCTCCAAAGAAATATTGACTCAACTTATTAAAGAAGGAGTTGATGTTTTTAGATTGAATTTCTCCCATTCTAGCCAAGAAGTTCATCTGAGTTTTATTAAACTTTTAAAAGAATTAAATTCTGAATTAGGAACAAATGTTTCTATTTTAGCCGATTTGCAAGGTCCAAAACTGAGAGTTGGAGAAATTGAGAACAATCATTTAGATCTGATTGAGGGAGAAGTTATCACTTTTGTGGCAGAGAAATGTGTTGGCACGAAAGACAAAATCTACATGAGTTATAAAGAATTTCCTCGAGATGTTAATGTTGGTGAGTTTATTTTAATTGATGATGGCAAACTCAAACTCGAAATAGTTGCAACCAATAAAATTGATACAGTTAAAGCAAAAGTAATTTATGGCGGACCGCTTTCATCAAAAAAAGGAGTGAATTTACCCAATACAAAAGTTTCACTTCCTAGTTTAACTGAAGAAGATATTTCAAATGCAAATTTTGCTCTCGATAATGAGGTTGATTGGATCGCATTATCATTTGTTCGTAAAGCTTCTGATATTTTAGATTTGAGAAAGCTTATACAAAACAAAGGTGGTCATGCTGGAATTATTGCTAAAATTGAAAAGCCGGAAGCTCTTGAAGATATTGACAGAATTATTGAATTGACTGATGCTGTGATGGTTGCTCGTGGGGATTTAGGTGTTGAAGTGCCATTTGACGAAGTTCCTTTAATTCAAAAAGTTTTGGTTCAAAAATGTATTGAGCGTTCAATTCCTGTGATTATTGCAACGCAAATAATGGAAAGTATGATTACTAATTTTCGTCCAACAAGGGCAGAGGCGAATGACGTTGCAAATGCTGTTTTAGATAGTGCTGATGCATTAATGTTAAGTGGGGAGACTTCTGTTGGGAAATATCCTATTGAGACGATTTACAGCATGCAAAAGATTATTGATTATACTGAAACTACTGGAAAACCATTTAATAAGCAACATAGTCCGAAAGAAGGTTCTCCAACTTTCTTTGCAGATTCAATTTGTTACAATGCCTCTTTACTAGCCCAGCAAATTCATGCAAGTGCTATTGTTGTTTTTACTCATTCAGGTTATACGGCTTTCCGTATTTCCAGCCATAGACCAGAAGCTGACATTTTTGCATTTACAAACAACAAAACGATTTTAAGGAAAATGTCATTGGCATGGGGAGTTAGAGCCTTATATGTTGATGTTTATGACAAAATTGATGAAGCAATTAATGAATCAATAAAAATCCTTTTAGAAAAGAAATTGGTAAAAAAAGGCGATACCATTATTCATGTTGGAAGTACTCCATTGAATCATTTGGGAAGTACAAACATGCTAAAAGTTAGTATTGTATAATAATGGGATTATTTAATTTTTTTAATAAAAAAACTGATACAATCCAAGTGAGGGATTTGGTATGGATTAGTCATAGTGCAAAGTTAAAAGGCTGCATTAATTTACTGAAAGAATTTCCTGAGGCAATAATTGTTTCATGGTTTCCTGAAACTCAAAAGATATTTTCAAATTATTTTTCCGAAAACGGAATTCAAAAAGAAGTAAAATTAACCAGGACTTTTTCTCTTGCATTTAAAGGTCAAATGCCAATAATTTTTCTAGAGCATTATCCATTAAAAAGTAAGGAAGTTGAATTAATGAGAAATTGGGATATTGAAAAAGTAATCATTTTAAGCTCCTTAGATGAACCTTTTTTCGAGAATTTTGGAAGTGAAAGGATTATTGGTTTGATGAAAACCATGGGAATGAAGGATGATGAATTCATTGAAAATACAATGATAAGTTCTGCAATTGAAAATGCTCAAAACAAAATAGAAAAGAAAATCGCTTTTGATAATGCTGCAAATTCATCAAAAGAATGGTTTGCAAAAAATATTTCAGTTAGCAAATCTTAATCAGGACAAAAAAAAGAGGAAGCGATTGCTTCCTCTTTGCGGACTGGACGGGACTCGAACCCGCGACCCCATGCGTGACAGGCATGTATTCTAACCAACTGAACTACCAATCCTTTAAATGAACTTTGTATTAAAGTGGTGCAAAGATAATACCTTTTTGTTATTGAGCAAAGAAAAAAAGTAATTTCTTTAAAAAAAAATATATTCGCCAAGAATTGAGTAGTTTGCATCAAAATCATTTTATATGGCACAAATATTGTTAATGTTTGTTAACTTTTTCAATAGTTGAAAATCAATTGGAAAATTATCAATTATCTTTGTAATATTAAATTAATCATTAAAATAATTAATATGAAAAAAGCTACATTTCTATCCCTGCTTCTTTTTATTATGGTGTTTTCATTAAATGCACAACCTATTACCACTACTTCTCCAAATGAGGATGATAAAAACGGACCATTAATCTCATTTGAAAAAACAGTTCATGATTATGGCACCATAAAAGAAGGTGGAAATGGCGTTTATGAATTTAAATTTAAAAACACAGGAAAAACGCCATTAATTCTTACAAAACCCCAATCATCATGCGGTTGTACAATTCCTGAATGGCCGAAAGAACCAATTTTACCTAGCAAATCAAGTTCAATAAAAGTGACTTATGATACAAAAAAAATTGGGGTAATTAATAAGGAAGTTACTGTTTATTCGAATTCAAAAGAAGGATCGGTTAAACTTTCTATTAAAGGAAATGTAGTAAAATAATCACTAAGAACTTTTTTTAACGTATTATTAACAATAATTAGTAAAAAAACTGATGGATTTTTGCTAAAACTATTCGTATCTTTGTAAAATCAAATAAGAAAATTAACTTTTAAATATCAAAACAATGAAAAAAATCGGTTTATTCTTTGTAGCAATTTTATTTGCAGTGTTTGCTGTAAATGCTCAAACAACTACTACTCAAAATAAAAAAGGGCCAGAAATGACCTTTGATAAACTTACTCACGATTATGGTAAAATTCAGCAAAATGCTGATGGAAATTGCGAATTTAAATTTAAGAATACTGGAAAAGAACCATTGATTATTACTGATGCTCATGGATCATGTGGTTGCACAGTACCTTCTTATTCAAAAGAACCTGTACTACCTGGTAAAACTGGAACCATCAAAGTTACTTATGCCACAAACCGTATTGGTGTGATTAATAAGAATGTTACAGTTACATCAAATGCGAAAAATTCGCCGATAGTATTAAACATCGCTGGTGAAGTTTTACAACCAGCTACAATTAATACTCCAGATAAACCAAATCCAATGACAAATACTCCTAATAAATAATTTTTATTTGTCTAAAAAAAATTAAATTTGTCCCGATAAAATATTTTATCGGGATTTTTTTATTTAAAAATATTTACCATGCCTAAATTATCGCAAAAAGGTGAATTGATGCCGTCTTCGCCTATCAGAAAATTGGTTCCTTATGCAGAAGAAGCAAAGAAAAAAGGAAGAACAGTTTATCATTTAAATATCGGTCAGCCGGATATTGAGACGCCAGAAATAATGATTAATGCAATTCGCAATTTTGATATGAAAGTTGTTGAATACAGCCATTCAGCTGGAATTCTTTCTTACAGAAAAAAATTAGTTGAATACTATAAGAAATTCAATATTGAAGTTACGCCAGATGAAATGATTGTTACAACTGGTGGTTCAGAAGGAATTTTATTTGCAATGCAAGTATGTTTGGATCCAGGTGATGAATTACTTATTCCTGAACCATTTTATGCAAACTATAATGGATTTGCTGTGAACGCCGGAATTACAATAAAAACAATTCCATCTTTTATTGAAACTGGTTTTTCATTACCTCCAATTGCTGAATTCGAAAAAGCAATTACTCCTAAAACAAAAGCCATCATGATTTGTAGTCCAAATAATCCAACTGGATATTTGTATTCAAAAGAAGAAATGGAATCTGTGCGTGAATTGGTTTTGAAATATGATTTGTATTTATTTGCCGACGAGGTTTATAGAGAGTTTTGCTATGATGGAAAAGAACAATATTCTGCGATGAATTTAAAAGGAATTGAAAATAATGTGATTCTTTTAGATTCTGTTTCGAAAAGATATAGTGCTTGTGGTGCCAGAATTGGTGTTTTTATTTCAAAAAACAAAGAAGTAATGGCTGCAGCAATGAAATTTGCGCAAGCCAGATTAAGCCCTCCAACTTTCGGACAAATTGCCTCCGAGGCTGGAATCGATACTCCTCAAACTTATTTTGATGAAGTTCTTGCTGAATATTGTGAAAGAAGAAATGTTTGTATTGAAGCTCTTAATAAAATGGAAGGTGTATTTTGTCCAACCCCAAGTGGTGCATTCTATGCAGTTGCCAAACTCCCAATAGACAATGCAGATAAATTTTGCCAATGGTTATTAGAAAGTTTTGTATATAATAACGAAACAGTTATGTTGGCTCCAGCAACTGGATTTTACTCAACAAAAGGTGCTGGTTTTGATGAAATACGAATAAGTTATGTATTAAATATTCCATCCCTAAAAAAATCAATGAAGTGCTTAGAAGAAGCTTTAAAGGTTTATCCTGGGCGAACAAACTAATTTTTAAAAGGGCGTTTATCGCCCTTTTTTTATTTAATTATTTTATCGAGAATTTCTTTTACAGCTTCCTTGTTTACTAATATATTCATCATTTTTAGCTTTACATAATCTTCATTATAATATTTGAAGCCAGGATTTTCGCCATCAAATGCTCCTGCACCAGAATCCTTTATTAGAAACCATGCATCTTTGTCTTTTTCAAGATAACCCACTAAATGAATACAATGATCATCTGTTGTGGACCCATTTTTTAATCGAATTAATCTCGAATCATCATCAATGTATTCGGAAGGAATATCGAATGTTGGAATGATCGCACATTTGGAATCCCGATCCATTCCTGGTTCCGAAACATCACCACAAAGTGAAATAGAATAACCTTTATTAATGGCGTTTTTAATTGCCTTCATGAAATCCTCAATGGAAATATTATAATAATTAGAACCATGCCACCAATTATCATCTTCAACAAGCTCGCCCATTTGATTGAAGGGTTTTTCCTTAATCGACATGAAACTAAAATAATCGCGTGGATTTACTTTTAAAATGTTTTCTGAATATTCAAGAGGGTTTATTTCTTTGGCATTCACAGTTATTATTGATGGAGGCGTTCCCATGTATTTATTCAAAATGTTCTTTATTGTTTCAATTACAATTTCTTCATTCCATTCGCATTTTGTTTTCACACTTTGAAGGTAAATATTCATTTCTTCCACCATTTTTTCATGGTTATGAATTTTTTGTCCAGGTAATTTTCCTGAATATTCAATTTCAGGAAGGAGGCCGTGTAATTTAATTGTGCGAATTAATCCATTTGCCTCGGAGCCTTCACCAAAAGTACAATTCCCTTTCTGAAGGACAAAATACCTTGCTCTTTCAACATATTCCCAATAAACTCCATACATTTCAGAAAGTTTTACTTTTTGATTGGTGTTTTTGAAAATTTCTGATTCAATAAATGAAATGGCAGAAAAACACCAGCAAGTTCCTGTAGCTCCTTGCGAAACAGGATTGTTATACCAAACAGACTTAAATTGAAGAGGAGAATTCGGAACAATTTTATTGGAAAAATCTACAGAAAACTTTTTGGGAGATAATGGAATTTCCTTTTTTTGATTATCATATTCTTCAATTCCTTTGAGAATAGAGTTTTCGTAATAACCTTTTTTGTATTCAATAAATTTAGCATTATCCTTTTGAGGTTTTATCTGAGCCGTAATTAAATATGGGGTAATAATAAATATTATTAAGAAAAGTCTTTTCATTGTGTGGATTTTGATTTTGTCTATTGCTAAATTTTGTATAGGTTTGCCACAATAAAAATACTAAAATTCGGCCAACTTGAATAATCACAAGTACAAAAATTATTTTCAATTACATTTTATTGTTTTATTACTTGGTTTTACTGCCATTCTTGGAAAACTCATAAGTATACCAGCAGTGGAATTGGTTTGGTACAGAACTCTCATTGCTGCATTTTCATTATTTGTTTACCTGAAATTTAAAAGAATTTCTTTGAAAGTTCCTACCAAGGAATTATTGAAAATAATGGGCATTGGTTTGATTGTAGCAGCTCATTGGATTTGTTTTTTTAATGCAATAAAAGTGTCGAATGTTTCTGTTACATTGGGCTGTTTGGCTTCTGGGACTTTGTTCACAAGCTTTTTAGAACCATTATCTCAAAAAAGGAGGATATTCTGGGTTGAAGTTGTTTTGGGAATCATTATCATTATTGGATTGTATTTGATTTTTCAGTTTGAAACAAATTACACACTGGGGATTATTTTTGCTTTGATTGCAGCATTTTTGAGCAGTTTATTTACCGTTTTAAACAAAAATATTTCTAATAAATTCAATGCGAATGTTGTTAGTTTTTATGAAATGTTAGCAGGGTTTATTGGGATTTGTATGTACATGATTTTTACTCAATCCTTTTCAAATTACAATTTAAAAGTAAATACTGTTGATATCATTTGTTTGGTTATTCTCGCAGTTGTTTGTACTTCTTATGCCTTCGCTGCAACAGTTGAATTAATGAAAGAGATTTCGGCTTTTATTGTGGTTTTATCAATCAATCTTGAACCAGTATATGGAATTTTGCTCGCGTTTTTCATCTTTGGCGAATCAGAACATATGACAACCGGATTTTATTTTGGGACGATAATTATCTTGGCGGCAGTATTCAGCTATCCATTATTGAAAAGAAAGTTTGAGCGAGTTTAAACGTTGAAGCGGATATTTAAAATATCACCATCATCAACCACATAGTTTTTTCCTTCAACAAAAAGTTTTCCTTTTTCTTTGCAAGCCAATTCAGAACCTAAAGAAACAAAGTCATTGTATTTCATAACTTCAGCTCTAATAAATCCTCTTTCCAAATCGCTATGAATAACACCAGCAGCTTGAGGAGCTGTCATGCCATTTTTTATTGTCCAGGCATGGATTTCTTTTGGTCCAACTGTAAAGAACTGTTTAAGATTTAATAATGAGTAGGCAGAGCGAATTAATTTGTTAACGCTTGGTTCTGTTAAACCAACATCTTTCAGGAATTCAATTCTGTCTTCTTGACTTTCTAGTTCTGCAATATCTGCTTCCATGGCTGCTGCAATAACCAAAACTTGGGTGTTTTCGCCTTTTACTGATTCAATAAAATCCGCTGTGTATTTATTGCCCGTTAAAACTGAGTTTTCGTCAACATTACAAACATAAATCATTGGCTTTTCAGTTAATAAACATAAATCGCGAACAACCAGTTTGTCATCTTCGCTAACATCAATAGTTCTTACAGATTCGAAAGATTCAAGATGGTTTTTATAAGTGTGCAGAACTTCTAAATGTTTTTTTGCATCTTTATCTCCAGTTTTAGCTGCTTTTTCAACACGTTGAATCTTTTTTTCAATAGATTCAAGATCTTTGATTTGAAG
>JACAAW010000164.1 GCA_013377115.1 Bacteroidota bacterium
TGAAATTATGGCACCGTACTTGCATGAAGCCCGGCTGTCCTAACGAATTTGAGACTTCATATGCTCCTGAGAGACCAGAGATTGTGTTTTGTGAGAAATGTTATCAGGGGGAAGTGTATTAAAAGATAAAAATTTTTATAATTTGCCCTCGAAAATTGTAATTTTCGGGGGCAAATTAATTTTCTTTTGATTAAATTTTTTTTAAGAGATAAATATCCTTTAATAGTAGTCTTTTTGTGGTATTTTTTTAGGAAAGAGTTGACGTATCTATGAAATTTTTTCATAGTGTTATTTTTGGGGAATTTTGCTTGGCTTTCAAGTTCTGCTAGAGGTATAATATAAACCCGAAAACGTTTAGGGAACATTATTAACTAAATTTTAAAAAATATGGCCTCAAAAAAGAAAGTTTCTAGTGCAAAAAAAGTCGTCGCGAAAAAAAATAAAAGTTCACTTGAAAAAAAAGTAAAAAAAGTTAGTAAGAATTATTTTATTAAAGGCGTTCAAAAAAGGGACGGGGAAGTTGTTCCTTTTGATGTTGAAAAAATTGCGAATGCTATTAATAAAGCAATGCTTGCGGGTGGTGAAGGAGGCCAAGATGAAGCGTTAGTTGTTGCAAAGAAGGTTGCGACTGAAGTTGAGGCGATGGCGATGGGCAATCGTGATTTTTTACCTAACGTTGAAATAATTCAAGACACAGTCGAGAAGCAATTGATGCTTTCTGACTACGTTGTAACCTCAAAAAATTATATTCTTTACCGACAAGAGCGAGCTCGACTACGCGCACACGGATATTCTGTCCCCGAACACGTAAAAAATTTAACTGATGAGAGTAAAAAATATTTTAGAAACCCACTTTCTGAATTCGTTTACTATCGATCATATGCAAAATGGATTGAAGAAGATGGAAGAAGAGAAACTTGGATAGAGACCATCGATCGTTATATGAATTTCATGAAAGGTAAGATCGGAGACATGCTCAAAGAAAGTGAATACGCTGAAGTTCGTGAAGCAATTTTAAAACAAGAAGCAATGCCGTCAATGAGACTTTTGCAATTTGCTGGAGCGGCCGCTGAAAAAACAAATGTCTGTGCTTACAATTGTTCTTTTGTTGCGCCGTCAACATTTCAAGATTTTGGTGACATAATTTATATTTCAATGTGTGGAACCGGAGTTGGTTTTTCTGTTGAGAGTAATAACATTCAATCACTTCCACAAATTAAAATCCAAACAAATAAAAAATTACCAACATACGTTGTGCCAGATACAAAAGAAGGATGGGCAGATGCATTTGTCCATGGAATGAAAACTTGGTTTGAAGGAAATGACGTTGAATTTGATTTTTCACTTCTTCGTCCTGCAGGAGCTCGACTTAAAATAATGGGAGGAAAATCTTCAGGTCCTCAGCCACTTATAAATTTACTTGGATTTACTCGTGAAAGAATTTTGCGTCGCCAAGGAAGACATCTTCGCAATATCGATGCCCATGACATTATTTGTAAAATAGGGGAATGTGTTGTTTCTGGTGGAGTTCGCCGAAGTGCCCTTATTTCACTATCTGATTTAGACGATCAAGATATGCGTGATTCAAAAAATGGCCAGTTTTGGGTCAATGAAGGTCAACGTATGCTTGCCAATAATTCGGCTGTTTATAATACAAAGCCAACCGAGACTCAATTCTTAAAAGAATGGATATCTCTTATGGAGTCAGGAAGTGGCGAGCGGGGAATATTTAATCGTGGTTCACTTTGGACATCACTCCCAAAACGCCGAGTTGAAGTATCAAAAAATTATATCGGAGAGATGGGAACAAATCCTTGCGGAGAAATTATTTTAAGATCAAGACAATTTTGTAACTTATCAGAAGTTGTTGCTCGTTCTGAAGACACAGAAGAAGATCTTTTAAGAAAAGTTAGGGTTGCAACAATTCTAGGAACATACCAATCAACTCTCACAAAATTTGGTTACTTAGGAAAAGAATGGCGTAAGAATTGCGAAGAAGAAAGATTGCTTGGTGTTTCAGTCACAGGACAATGGGATTCAAAACTTTCTCGTGATCCAGAAATGTTGACGAAGCTTCGACTTGAAGCAATTCGTGTAAATAAAATATATGCAAAAAGATTTGGTATTAGTGAATCTACTTGTATTACAGCAGTGAAGCCTTCAGGAACGGTTTCTCAAACCGTTGATTGTTCTTCTGGAATGCATCCACGTCACGCACCTTACTATATTCGTCGTGTTCGTATTTCTGCTACCGATTCACTTTTTAAGATGATGAAAGATCAAGGAGTTCCTTATTTCCCAGAAGTTGGACAAACAATGGATAGCGCAAATACTTTTGTTCTTGAATTTCCAATGAAGGCTCCAGAGGGTGCAATATGTAAAGATGACATCTCAGCAATTGATCAATTGGAACACTGGAAAATTGTTAAAGTAAATTATACAGAACACAATCCATCTGTTACTATTTCCGTCGGAGAAAATGAATGGATTCAAGTGGCGCACTGGTTGTATCAAAATTGGGATATCGTTGGAGGGCTTTCATTCCTACCAAGAAGTAATCATGTTTATCAACTTGCTCCATACGAAGCGATTGATGAAAAACAATACAAAGAATTAATCAGTAAAATGCCTGATTTTGATTTCTCAAAAATTATTACTTATGAAATGAAAGATGAGACTGAAGTTAAGAGGGAATTGGCTTGTGTTTCTGGAGTGTGTGATATAGTCTAAATTAATTAAGAATTAAAAATTAGGAATTAAGAATGAAAAAAGAGTTCAAGTATATAACTGCATTTTTAGCTGTATTAATCATTAGATTGATACCTTTCAGAGTTCCAAATTTAGAGCCAGTTATGGCTGTTATTATGCCATTTGGTAAGAAATATGGCAGATTGATGGTTTTTTCTTTTGGTTTTTTAAGTATATCTATATATGATGCCCTTACTTCAGGTTTTGGTGTCTGGACATTAATTACGGCAATTGCTTACGGTTTGCTTGGTTTAGGAGCTTCGTATTTTTTTGAGAATCGTTCTGGTTGGAAAAATTACGCAAGTTATGCAGTGATTGCCACGATTGTGTATGATGCAGTAACTGGTCTTACGATTGGACCACTATTTTTTCATCAATCTTTTATGGTGTCGTTAGTGGGGCAGATTCCTTTTACTCTGATTCATTTGCTTGGTAATGTTTCTTTTGCTATAGTTCTATCACCAGTTATCGAAAAATGGTTAGTAAAGAAAGAAGAGAAGGTTGCAGTTTTGAAGCACGTTTCTTTTGTTAGTTAGTATTTTAAAAATTTAAATTAATGTATTTGGAAGTGAGGTTCGCCCCGCCTTGGCGGGGTACATTCCTCCACTGTGCCGCAACGGTAAAGTCTTAATAAAATTAAGAACAAGTCCGGTCTTCATACATTGATGTTTCCCGAGCAGGAGAATATATTTATTTATATCTTTATTAAAACTCTTGCTCTTGCAAGGGTTTTAATTTTTGTTTATGAATAAAAAAAATAGAAAAATTTTAATAATAATTATTTTATCTGGTATTTTAATTACAGTTTTTTATCAGATAGTGGCAAGGCCTCTATCTGAGGGACAAGGAGATTTTAAGAGTATAAAGAAAGATATTGTCCAAGAAAAAAATATTCAAGTTTCGCTTAGTGTACAAAATAAAAAATACAATACAGAAATAAAAGAAGGATCAACGGTGTTTGAAGTTATGCATAAAATAAAAACAGAAAGTAAACCGCCAGATATTTTTGATTTTAAATATAAAGAATACCCCTCACTTGGAATATTTATGGATGAGATAAATGGATTAAGTGGTTCGCTCGGAAAATATTGGATTTATTATGTGAATGGAAAAGAAGCTTCGGTTGGTGTTTCAAAAAATATTATTAAAAATGGTGACATTATAAGTTGGCAGCAAAAATAAAAATGAAAAATTTATTTAAAAAAATCATAGTTTTATTTAGTTTAGGTTTTGTATTATTTGGTTTTAATTTTGTATCGGCAGAAGATCTATCACCAGTTGATATTCATCTTGAAATTAAAACGACCACTTCTTCTTTTTATAATTCAAATATTTCTGTGACGGCTTGTGATAGTGATAATAATGGAACCTTAAAAACAACTCCATATTGCGCAATTAATCAATCTGGAATTCCAAGTGTTTGGGATTGGACATGGGCCCCTGGTGCTTTTGTAACATCAATCAATAATGTATCGGGTTATACAACCAAAGATAAAGACAATAATGATGTATATCATTATTGGAGTTGGTCTTTAAACGGCAATGAGGCCATGATGGGTTTGAATGTATATGAATTACAACCTGGGGATTCAGTTTTGTTGAATTTTATTGATCCTATTGAAGAAGTGATTCCCGAGGAAATTATTCCAGTAGTTAATCATAGCTCTAGTAAAAGCTATGTCTCTACACCAATTGTTTTGGTAACTAAAAACTTTTCTATTCCTGAAGCCGTCAAATTTTTATCTTTAAATCAAAAAGAAAATGGATCTTTTGATGGAGATTTGTATACAGACTGGGTTGCTGTTGGTGTTGCAAAAACAGAGTTTGAATCAACCGTATTAAAAAATAAACTAATTGATTATTTAAAAAATTATGAATTAAAATCAGATATTATAACTGATAATGAACGTCACGCGATGGCCTTGATGGCCCTAGGGATAAATCCATACACTGGAACAAAAATAAATTACATTGAAAAAATAGCGAACTCTTTTGATAGAGAGCAGATTGGAGATAAATCAATTTATAATGACGACATTTTTTCTTTGATTGTTTTATCAAAAGTTGATTACACAGAAAAAGATGAAATGATTCAGAAAATTATTTCTAATATTATTTTAAATCAATCATCAGACGGATCGTGGGGGAGTGTAGATATGACTTCAGCCGGAATACAAGCTCTAAATAATTTCAGAAATTTTAATGGAGTTTCAGGGTCTATTTTAAAAGCAGAAACTTATTTAAAAAATAATCAGAAAGAAGATAGTAGCTTTGGAGATATATTTTCAACAAGTTGGGCTATACAAGCAATGTCACTTGATAGTTCAAATAAAGATAAAATTGAGAAAGCAATTTCTTATCTTTCTGAAAATCAAAAAGAAGATGGAGGGTTGGATCAAAATGAAAAAGAAAATCGTATTTGGGCTACAGCTTACGCAATTCCAGCAGTTCTTAAATTGTCGTGGAATGATATATTAAATTCATTTCCAAGAGAAAATTTGGTAAATAAAAACAAAGAAGAAGTAAAAATAATCCCAGTAAAAAATTATAAAAAAGAAATCACCAAAGAAGTTTTATCCAAGAAGGACTCTGTAATTTTAGAAAAAGATAAAATTAAAGACAATTTATCCACAAAAACTACAATTTGGCAGAAAATAAAAGCTCCTTTTGCTTGGCTTTTTATTCATCTTGGTTTTTGATACAATATAACAATGCAAACAAAAACAAAATTTATTATATTTATAGTTTTAGTAGTAGTTATTATTGGTGGGTTAGGCACATATTTTGCTTTGAAACCACAAGCCCCTGGGAAACTTGATCAATTTGCTCAAGCCCTAAGTCAAAAAGCAAAATTTTATGGAGCTTTTTGGTGTACACATTGTCAGGCTCAAAAGGCTGAATTTGGTTCTTCAAAAAAATATCTTCCTTATGTTGAGTGTTCTAATCCTGACAATACTCAAACTCAAATTTGTAAAGATAATAAAATCGAGGGTTATCCAACCTGGATGTTTCAAGATGGGGTGAAGATAACGTCAAAAAGCGCTCCTTTAGTTTGTGCGATAAAAACCGCAACTTCTGTTGAACCAGATGCTTGTGCTGGTAGATCTTCTGAGTATTATCAAACTTGGATATTTGATGGCTACAATTTTTCAATAAAAAGTCCAACTGCTCCAGTGCAAGAGGGGGATGTATGGAAATTCCCATCAACAGCACAAGTGACAGGAGAAAATCCACTTAATTTTTTAGCTGAACAGATTGGTTTTGTTCTGCCTCAATAATATGCCCGCATACGTAGAAATTGTAAATAAAATTCTTGCATTAGGGACAATATTCCTACAAATAGTTATTCTTCTTATTGCACTCAATTTTATTTTTAATCGTAGTCGTAATAATAAAATTTTAATTTTCTTTAAGGATTATACTTTTTATTTAGGATTTTTGATTGCGCTTGGAGCAGTCGCTCTATCACTTTTTTATTCTGAAATTGTTGGTTTTCCGCCATGTGAACTTTGTTGGATTCAAAGAATTTTCTTGTATCCACAGCTGGTTCTTTTTGGAATGGAATTGTATAAAAAAGAAAAATCGATTGTTGATTTTAGTATTGTGTTTGCAATACTGGGAGCTATTACTTCTATATACCATGTATTTGTTGAAAGTGGAGCGCTAACAGGTCCTGCTTGTGCGGATCCTTCACGCGGTGGAGTTTCGTGTGCTATTCGATATATATACGAATTTGGTTATGTCACAATGCCGATTATGGCTCTTACAATGTCATTATTTATAATTTCAATTCTTTTGAATTATAAATATATGTCCAAAAATTAAGATTGTTCTTTTTGGTAAAGTTTTGTTCAAATAAATTATCAAGCCGAGATAGTTTATAATTATAAAATTATTTTTTAAATTTTATGCTTTACGAAAAAATAGACAAAAAAGATAAAGATATTGTTTTTATTTATACTACTTGTCCTACCGTAGGAGAGGCGAGGGATCTTGGTTTATCTGCAGTCAAAGATAAATTGGCAGTTTCCGCGGACTATTGGATGATCAATTCTATTTATCCATGGGATAAGGTAATTCAAGAAGGGGAGCAGTATATGCTGATGCTTGCAACTCAAAAAGCACTTAGTGAACAATTAATAAAATATCTTGAAATAGAACACTCATATAGTGTGCCCGTAATTGTTCAGTGTGATATCTCTTTTACAAATCAACCATATCATTTTTGGGCAGACAATGTACTTTCAAGTAAAGATGAATACATAACCGAAACTGAAGATGAGATCAAAAAGAAAAACGAAAGAGGGTCTCATTACGACAGACTAAAATAGTTAATATTTAGGAATTAAATATGCTACAATATAATTATGCATGTTGATGAGAAAAAAATTATCGATCTTCTTAATGATTCAGGATTAGTAACTAAAACAGATATTTCTGTTGCTCAAAAAAAATCCAAAGAAACAAATCAATCGATTGGTCAGATTTTAGTTTCAGGTGGTAAGTTAACAGAAAAAGATTGGAATAAAATCCAAGCCATTTCTCTTGGTATTCCTTTTGTTAATCTAGAGGGGGAGAAGATTGATATGAATGTTCTAACTCTTATTCCAGAACCGATTGCTAAAAACAGTAATATTATTGCTTATAAAAAAACAGATCAAGGTCTTGAAGTTGCAATGCTTGATGTGGAAAATCTTCCAGTTATTGATTTTATTAAAAAGAAAGTGGGTGCCCGAATTTTACCTCGTATGACAAGTCCTGCTTCTATTAAAGAGGCACTTAAACAATACAAAAAAAGTTTACAAGCAGATTTTGAAGACATTATTAAAAAAGAAAGTAATTCTCTAAAAACAGTATCTGATAATGAGCCTGGTAGTAGTGCTGAAAAAACTGAAAAAGAATTGAAAGAGTTAGCGGAAGATTTACCAATTGTTAAAATTGTTGACACTCTTGTCTCTCATGCGATTCTGCAAGGAGCTTCCGATATTCACATTGAGCCAGGGGAGGAGTCTTTGATTGTTCGCTATCGTATCGATGGAATTTTGCATGATGCCATGGTTTTGCCGAAAGACACTGCTCCCGGAATTGTAGCTCGCATAAAAGTATTATCTAACTTGAAACTAGACGAAAAAAGATTACCTCAAGACGGACGTTTTAAAATAACAAATGAACAAGGAAGTGTTTCTTTCCGTGTTTCAACCCTGCCGACATATTTTGGAGAAAAAACGGTTATTCGTATTTTGCGAGAAAATGCTAAAGGTTTTTCTTTGGAGGGTCTTGGTTTTCACGGAGAAGCATTGGAGCGAATTCATGATGGAATGAAAAAACGCACAGGAATGCTCCTCGCTGCTGGGCCTACTGGTTCAGGTAAAACTACAACTCTCTACAC
>JACAAW010000165.1 GCA_013377115.1 Bacteroidota bacterium
TTAAATGCTGCAACCACTTCAAATATCAATATCCGTGGAACAATAGCACTGCAATCTTTAGACGGAATCATGGTTACTCCTTCTAGTTTTGGAAACTTAACAATCGATAAAACAGCTGGAAGTGTTATTCTAAATCAACATATTGATTGTAAAGGAAACTTAACAACTATAACACCAGGAATAGTTTTATACGAAAATGCAACTCAGATTCATTTTGCTGGAAATATGACATTAGCAAACACAACGCTTTCAAATGCATCTGCTAATGGTTATATTAGAGCCTATGGAACTAATTTACAAACTATCAATCAAGGCACAGGAAATGTTTTTATGAATTTTTATGTAGATAAAACGGCTGGGGATATCACTTTATTAAGTGATATGGGTGTTAATTATGCCTTTTATCTCATGTGGGGCAAAATAAATACAAACGCTTTTAAAGTTACTTATTATGCATTATCAGCATATAATTTCACTAACTATAATAAAAATAGCTACATCAATGGAAATCTAAAAAGAATGTATTATCCTGCCTATGGTGCTGGTTATAATTGGTGTTTCCCAGTTGGTACCGCAACAGATTATCGTTTGGCTGAAATTACCAATACCACCATGACTGGTCCAACTTATTTTGATGCGAAATATGTAAGTCCATTTACGAATACAGGTGCTTTGAATCCTGTTACGGCTATTGATGCTGTGATTGGAACTCCTTATGTTGGGGTATCGGGTATCTGGCAAATTGACCCCAATGTTGTTCCAACTGGAAATTATGATATTAAACTTTGGTTTAATGGTGGTACTAGCGGAGCAAATCCTTTTGGTTTGTTGGATAATAATTTTGGTCCTTTAAAAAGACCTTCAAGCTCCACATTAGCATCTGACTGGACTGCTTTTACTGGCTCTTTAAATGCAGCAGGAACTGCTGGAAGAACGATAGCTGGTGGATATGCACAAAGGAGTGGATGGACTAGCTTCTCTCATTTTGGTATTGGATCTACCAATGTACCTTTGCCTGTTGAATTGGCTGAGTTTTCTGCTAAATGTGCTGAGAATGTTGCTCATATTTCCTGGACCACCGCATCGGAAACCAATAATGATTATTTCACAATTGAGCGGTCAAAAGATGGCAATAATTACGAAATGGTTGCTACACTTAAAGGTGCCGGAAATTCAAATTCTCCAAAACATTATACTTATAGCGATAAGGAAGTTTTTGAAGGTATCTCCTACTACAGGATTAAACAAACTGACTTTGATGGTAAATTCAAATATTATCCTTCAAAATCGGTAAATTGTACTGTGGAAGCTGTTGCAAGCGTTGTTTACTATCCGAATCCTTTTGAAAATGAATTGAGTTTTGAAGTAAACAACCTTATCACTCCTAAAGCTTCCATCGATATTGTAGATATGCTTGGTAATATCGTAATGACCAAAAACTACGAAGATATTCGTCCTGATAATAATTCGTTTACAATCAGTTTATCTCAATTAGCTGCTGGTACTTATTTTGTTCGTTTCAAATCGGATAATTTTAATTATATTTCTAAAGTATTTAAAAACTAAAACCATAATTTATATTCAAAAAGCCTGTTGTAAAAGCAACAGGCTTTTTTTTGTAAATAGCAATAGGAAATTAATAAATGGAAAATAAATGATATGTAAGATAACTCTTATATGAAAAGGCAAAATCATAATAACGGTCAGAAAGAACCAGAGAGTTGAATTTATAAAATGGAAAAGGACTATAGAGGATTTAAGAGGAAAATTATCTATTTTCGGCTTAGTGATAATTGTATAAGTAAATAGTAACGAAATTAAAGAACTCATAATAATTTCATATTAAAAACTCATTGAAATTTCAAATTAAATATCGATTTAGGAAAAAATCTTCAATTTGCTGTTATTTTTTTAACATTACAACAAAAACAAAGAATAATAAATTCAAATCTCAATATACTGTTTTTCAACACATTTCAAAGAAAACTAAATCAATTTAGGAATTTCATTAATAAATACATATACTAGATAATAAAATATTTAAGTCTAAGCAATTTTGAACTTCGTCGCAAAATACATGCATATAAATTTCATTTGATAATAAATTAAGCTCATTTGAACATACTAACATTTATTATTTCTTGCTTTTTGAAAAATGATTTTATATATTTGGCTCGCTTATATATAAATAATTCATTGTTATTTATTTAACATCCAAATTGTATTTTTTAATAACCTCAATTATGAAAAAACAAATTCTCTACATCCTAATTCTAGGGCTATTTTCTTTCACTGTTTATTCTCAAAACACAGAAAAAAAAGAAATAATACAGTTCCAGGAAGATGCCAAGACCTATAAAAATTACGTTGATCCAACCTTTCCAGATATTTCAAAGCACTTAGACATTCAGGATCCAACAATTGCTGATTATGCAAAACAACACCCTCCTATTCCTTTAAAAATAAATACTGGTAACGAACAATTTGACCAAACTGATTGGGAAATAAAAGTAAATAACTGGGTAGCGGCGAACCCATACTTTCCTCAATTCATTGAATATCACAAATATAATCGTTTATTAACGGCAGAAGATGATTTAATATTTTATAATACTGCAAAAGCTGAATGGATTAAAAGAAATCCTGAAAAATACAAGGAAATTTCCAAAGAATCTGACAAATAAAATATCAATCTTTTTTTATTTTAAATTTCAAAATCAATAAAAAATATTTTTATGAAAAAAACATACTTATTAAAATTCAGTTTGATATTATTAATTTTATTATCTTCTGTAATTAATAATTTAAAAGCACAGGTTTCTGGTTATGCATTTGCATCTTCAGCTGGGGCATACACAACTTTAGCTGGAGGCACAGTATTAATTACTGGTGCAGGTTCTGCAGATAGTTGGGTATCGGCCGCAATAACAATCCCAGCTTTTACATTTAATTGTGTTTCCTACACAACTGCATATGTTACCTCAAACGGACAAGTAACTCTTGATGGCGCTGCTCCAAGTGCTTTTACCTACACAGGAATAAGCAGCACAATTGGTTCTGGCATAGCAATTTGCCCGTTTAGCGCTGATTTAAATGCAAGAAATGCAAATGCTACCTCAGAGATTCGTTGGCAAACCGTTGGAGCTGAGGTTATTTTTCAGTGGTCTAAGTGGTGCAGGTATGGTATCGCAGAAGATTTCGATATGCAAGTCAGGTTAAATAACACAACCGGTGCAGTAAAAATTGTTTACAGATTAAATTCAGGACCAGGAGCAGGGACTTCCTATCAACCCGAGGTTGGAATTAGAACTTCGATAACTGATTATAATAATCTTCAAATTGGAACAGGAGCAGCCACATGGGCAGCACCCAATGCCGGTGGAGCTCCAGGTAATAATTGCCGATTTACATCAGACGCACCTGCGAAAAATTTTACAAGCGGTCAAACTTACACTTGGACCCCATCTCCAGCTTGTTCAGGAACCCCATTGGCTGGAACGGCAACAAGCCCTGGTTCTGTTTGTAGTGGAGTTTCTTTTTCAATTCCATTGACCGTTTATACCTCAGGTTGCGGAATTTCATACCAATGGCAATCTGCCTCAGCAATCGGAGGTCCATACACAAATATTGCTGGTGCAACTGCCACAACCTATACTGGCACTCAAACATCAACAACTTATTATCGTTGCATTACAACTTGTGCAAATGGTGGAGCAACCAACACTTCTAGCATAGCCACGGTAGCAATGAGTACACCAACTGCATGTTATTGTACTTCCACAGCTACTTCAACTTCTGATATGGATATTTCAAATATTAGTTTTGGTACAATTAATAATACATCAGCTACTGTTTCCCTAACAGGAACACAAGGAACCGCAACTGGTACTGCAGGAATGTATAGTGATTGGAGGGCTTCAACTGTTCCAGTTCCAAATGTAATGCAAGGACAAACTGTTCCATTTTCAGTTCAAATTGACGGATCTGCCTATAGCCATAGGGTTGATGTTTATATTGATTTCAACCAAGATGGTGATTTAGTTGATGCGGGCGAGAATTTTGCAATTTTTGCTTATGCTGATCCAGCTTTACCAAATACAACAAGTGTTAGCATTCCAATACCACTAACAGCAAGTGTTGGAAATACTCTTATGCGTATTGTCTGTATTGAATCTTCAACAACTAATCCATGTGGAACATATACTTGGGGTGAAACTGAAGATTATAAAATTAATATTATTGCAGCAGCAGCCTGTGTTGGAACTCCAGCATCAGGAACAGCAACAGCAACACCAAATACTTTATGCGTTCCAGCAACTTCAACTTTAAATTTATCTGGTTATACTATTGCTACAGGAATAACTTTCCAATGGGAATCTGGACCAGCAGCAGGTGGTCCCTGGACTAGTATTGTTGGAGCAACTTCAATATCACAGATTGTTGCCCCGTCATCAAACACCTATTACCATTGTGTTGTTACTTGCACAAATAGTGGTTTATCTGCAAGTTCTCCCGCCATTTTAGTCACAGTTGCAGGTCCAGCATACGCACCTGTTGGTTATACAACCAGTTTTGAAGGCAATTGGGTCAGCCGATGCGGCACACGTGAAATACCAGACAATTTTTGGGTTGGGTCTCCAATTACTGGTGATAATTCATGGAGAAGAGATGATGATGGAGCTGCTGCCGCATGGGGAAGCGTTGCGTCATTTATATATGCACCTACTTTTTCATTAGGTGCAAACAGTGCCAGATTTCATTCTGGCAATGCAAGTTCAGGTACAATTGGCACTTTAGATTTGTATATTAATTTAAGTACTTTACTTGGAACAAAACAATTACAGTTTGATTATATTAATACCTCCGGAAGTGATAAACTAGATGTTTTTCTTTCAACAGATGGTGGTTTAACCTTTCCTACAACGCTAAATAATTTGACTTTAGCTGCGGCATGGACAACTTTTACAGCTGATTTGCCCACAAATTCCGCTACTTGTGTTATTAGGTTTAAAGCAACATCAGACTATGGTTCCACCGACATTGGATTAGATGCTATTAGCATTATTCCACCTTGTACAGGGACCCCAACTGCAGGTGCTGCAACAGTTGATAATGCATCGTTTTGTAATACAGCGACTCCGCTATTGACTGTTTCTGGGTTTAGTGCTTCAGCAGGACTAAACTTTCAATGGCAATCTTCACCAACAAACGCTCCATATGCATGGAGCAATATTATTGGAGGGACAACGGCGGTATTTTCATCCCCCTCAATTTCACAAACGACCTATTTTAGATGCGTTGTTACTTGCAGTACTTCAGGGGCTTCAGATTACACTCTTCCTATTACAGTAACAAAAACAGGTCAAAGCATACTTACTACTAATAATCCTTTTACAATTGTTTGTAGCAACACTGCTGTTCTGACAGCCACAGCCTCTGGAGGCGCTTCCATCAAATGGTATACGGCTTTAGTGGGTGGTACTTCCGTAGCAACAGGAGGTTCCTACACAACTCCAGCAATATCAGCAAATACTACTTTTTATTGTGCAGCAAATTCTGGAACCTCAATAGAAAATGGAGGGATGCCAGCAAAAAATAATACGTATGGATATCTTTCAACTGGATATGGTATCATTTTTAACGCAAATCAAGCTTTCACATTAAACTCTGTTGTAATTTATCCAAAAAAGAATGGAAATGTAACTATTGCATTACAGGATAATACTGGAACTGAAATTGCTGTTACTGGCAGTATAGTAGTAAACGGAGGTAATACTTATAATCCTGTTATTGTTCCCTTGGGGTTTGCAGTTCCAATGGGAACTGGATATCGACTTGTACTAAAAGCATATTCTGGAGCAAATCTTACAGATATGATTTATGATTACAGCACTTCATTTCCGTATAATTCTCCAAGTAATGCTTTAAGTGTTACCAGTGGCTGGTATGGAACAGGAACATCAAGTACCAATTATTATTTTTATAATTTAAATATTTCAATACCATGTGAATCCACTCCTCGCACTCCTGTGAATGTAATAGTTTCTGGAGGAGTAACCCCTCCAGTATGTTCCGCTTCCCCATCACCATCGAATGCTGCTGGCGGAATTTGTCCTGTAAATACTATTATTTCATGGGCAGCATCAAATACAGCATGTAGAGCTGCAACAGGTTATAAATTATATTTTGGAACCAATGCAGCAGCAAATAATATCATTAATGGTGTAAACATAGGAAATGTTTTAAATTATAATCTTGGAACATTAATTGGAAGCACACTTTATTATTGGAAAATTGTTCCAACAAATACTGCTGGTGATGCCGTTGGATGTGCAACCTGGACATTTACAACTGTAGCAAACCCAGGTTCAATATGTGCAGGATTACTAGGTGCAGGAGTTACTAATGTAGCCACACTACCATACGCTTCAGGAGCCGGGACAACTGCTGGTTTTGGAAACGATTTAACAACAGCAAATATTGTAAGTTGCGGAAGTTCTTCCTATAATTCTGGCGAAGATAAAGTTTGGATATTTACTCCAACTGCTTCAGGGAATATTACAATCACCTTGTCTTCCACAGGAACTTATACTGGTTTAACTCTTTTTGATGGATGTCCACTTTCTGCTGGTGCCTGTGGCGCTGCTCCTGGAAATTGTGTTGCCTATGCCCAAGGTTACTCAGGAGATAAAACGCTAAATTTTTGCGTTCTTGCTGGGGTTACTTATTATTTAATTTTAGATAGTTGGTCAACACCTTTAAATAACACATATTCAAACCTTACTATTTCCGCTCCAACTGGTATTGCTGTGGCTGCAAACGATTTACCTTGCAATGCACAATGGGTCCTTGTTGGCGATGTAACTCCCGGGGATAATTCATGTACCAGCGGCGCTGGTGAACCAGCTGCACCGTCTTGCTGGTCCAGTGGACCATTGAATACCGTTTGGTATAAATTCCAAGCACCTGCCACAGGAAATGTAAAAATAAAAACGATAGTTGGAAGTTTACTAAACACACAAATTGCATTGTATGCAGCTCCTACTGGATGTCCTAATGCTGCTTTTGGCGCACCAATAGCCTGTAATGATAATGCAGCTTCTTGTGGTTCAAGTTCCTATTATAATTCCGAAATAATATTTTCTGGGTTAACACCTACAGCATGGTATTATATTTCAGTTGATGGTTCGGCTGATGCAACAGGTACCTTTTCAATTGTTTGGGTTGAAGGCGCCACAACTTGGCCTCCAGTTCCAGGACAGGATTGTATTTCAGGGGTGCCCGTTTGTGCTCCAACATTTACTATCGGTAATCCAGGATATCAAGCTGTTGGAAATATTTGTGATTTCCCAGGTGGAGGAACCAATTGTTTACTTTCGGGAGAAAGAGGTTCTGCCTGGTACGAGCTTACAGTAAATGCTAATGGAAATCTAATGTTTACTATTGAACCCAATGACGCCATTGCTAATGGTGCTGGATTACTAACTTCATACGGTACAGATTACGATTTTGGCATATGGAAAAAAACAGGAACTGGCGCTGTTGCCTGCGGTGCTATTTTGGCCGGTGCTGCACCATTAGTTTGTAATTACAGCGGTATTGGAGTTACTGGTTGTTATACTGGTGGGAACAATCCTTTAAATAATAGTTATACGGGGCATACTTATACAGCAGGAGCCTATGATGCAGCTTTTGAACCACCATTTCCTGTGGTAGCAGGCGAGGTATATTGGTTGGTTATCAGCAATTTTTCTAATAGTACTTCTGGGTTTACCATTAATTTTACGAATTCCACAGCAGGATATAATTTTAGTGTTCCAAATCCACTCATTTGGACTGGTGGTGCAGCAACAACAAATTGGTTTGATCCAATAAATTGGGGTAATTGCTCACAAATTCCTGATGCCACTCATAGTGCTATTATTTCTTCTGCACCTGCGGTTCAACCAATAATAAACGCTGCAAATGCAAGTTGTTTAAATATCACTATTAATGCTGGTGCTTCTCTCACAATAAATGCTGGTTTTGCACTTGATATCTGGGGAAATTATAATAACCAAGGTACTTTAAATGCTGCAAC
>JACAAW010000166.1 GCA_013377115.1 Bacteroidota bacterium
TTTAATAAAACTCAAAAAGATTTTTGCGAACTTCAGGTTTTAAATACCGTTTTGGGAGGTTATTTTGGTTCACGTTTAATGAATAATATCAGAGAAGACAAAGGTTATACATACGGTATTGGTTCAGGAATAATTTCATTGAAGAATTCCGGATATTTTTTCATTTCATCCGAAGTGGGGCAGGAGGTTTGTTTAAATGCAATTGACGAAATAAAATTTGAATTAAAAAAATTGAGAACAGAATTGATTCCTGAACATGAATTAAATTTGGTGAGAAATTATATGCTTGGAACTTTTCTTCGCAGTATTGACGGTCCTTTTGCCATGGCAGATAGATTTCTGGGTATTTATCAATACGGTTTGAATTATGATTATTATCAAACTTATATTAAAACGATTAAAAATATTACATCATCTAGGTTATTGGAACTTTCAGAGGCGTATTTTCACGAAGACTCAATGTCTGTCTTAATTGTAGGAAAAAAGTGATCCAACTTTTGCATTTTTAAAGATAATAGTTTAAATTTGTTGGCTGTTAACTATGTAAAAATCAATATTAAATGTTTAAAGTCATCAAAAAATTTGTCTTAATATTTCTCCTTTTAATTATTAGTTCTTCTGCTTTTGCCACCCATTATATGGGTGGAGAGATCACTTGGACTTGTGTTGGAACTCAGTACAAGTTTAGGATGAAAACCTATCGTGAATGCGGAGGAATTCCTATGAATCCTTCAGAGAATTTGTCAGTAGCAAATTACACAGGCGCTTTAAGTATTCCAATGGTGAGGATTTCTCAACTTGATATTTCTCCGGTTTGCAATTCAGATGTTAACTTTCCTCATATTACCTGTGCGTCCACTCCTTTCGGTCTTTCTAATACTGGTGCGATTGAAGAGCATATCTATGAGTCTGGTTTAATTACCTTGACTGGTGTTCCTCCACCAGCTGGCTGGATATTTAGTTGGTCATCTAGCGCACGAAATCCATCAACAAATCTTGTTGGGCAGCCCGGTTGGACTTTAAGAGCTATAATGTATTCCTATAACTGGCAAAATGCCAATCCTTGTTTTGATAATTCACCAACTTTTGCAGAGAAGCCATCCGCTGTGCTTCCTGTTGGGAACCCATTCACTTATAATCACAATGCCTTTGATCAGGATTTAGATTCTTTAGCTTATTCATGGGCTGCTCCATTAGACGAGTATAATGCGCCTTGCCCATATAATGCACCTTATTCAATTACGAATCCTATGCCCGGATTAGTTAATGCTACGCCTTTTATTAATGGAATGAATCCATATACTGGTGAAATAAAATTTAATTCAATAACTCCAGGAGCCTTTGTTACTGTTATAAAGGTAACTGCATATCGATGTAATATTAAAATTGCTGAAATATTTAGGGAGATGCAGATAGTTTTAACTCCAAATACGAATTCTAATCATGCACCGGTAGTTACCGGTCCTTTTGCTAATCCGGTAACTGGAAACTATACCGTTTATAGCGATACTGTTAGGGCTGGAGAATTGGTTTGTTTTACTTTATATGCGACAGATTTTGAGAATTTGCAAAATGGAGCACCTCAAACAATAAATATATTAGCCTCAGGTCCCCAATTTGGTGCTGGGTTTACCAATCCTGCTGCTGGATGTCTTAACCCGCCTTGCGCAACACTAAACCCGGCTCCACCTTTTGGAGCCACCTTTGGTTTGTCCCCGGAATTCTGCTGGCAAACAACCTGTGACCATTTGGCAACCAATAATGGCTGTGGTTCTACTTCAAATACCTATAATTTTGTTGTAAAGCTCTCGGATGATAATTGCCCGGTACCCGGAGTTAGTTTTAATACCATTACAATTGTAGTTTTGGCAACACCTGTTCTTTTAGCTCCCGAAGCGAGATGTGCTGCGGTTGCGCCAAATGGAGATGTTACCATTTCATGGAAACCACCGGTTGATACTGTTAATAGTTTTGATAGTTATCATATTTATGCTTCTGCAAATGCTGCTGGTCCTTATGTTAAAATTGATAGCCTATTTAATATCAATACCACTTCTTATACTCAAACTAATTTTGCCTCAGTACCTGGCGGAAATGGAAATAATCATTCAATTTACTATTATATAAAAACACGCTCTGGTTGTCTTGGGCAATATTATTCTAATCCATCGGATACTATTAGAACAATGTATTTGAATGTTACCAATAGCGGTACTGGAAATGCAAATCTTACCTGGAATCCAGTTCATAATCCAAATTTACCTACTTCATTAGGAAAGTATTATATTTATAGGGAATATCCTCTTGGAACCTGGACTTTAATTGATTCAACATTAAACACCAATTATTCTTCAAATGTGATTTTTGCATGCGATACTTTTAAATACAGAGTTGAAATTAAAGATGCATTACCTTGTACTTCTGTTTCGAATATTGATTGGGCACCTTTTACTGATACTTTAGCAGCACCAGAATTAAGATGCTTGGCGGTTGATGCTGCTGGAAATGTTACAGTTAATTTCGAAAAACCACTAGATCCATTAAATATTTTCAATGCATATATGGTTTATTCTTCGCCAAGTGCTGCTGGTCCATTTGTTTTGAAGGATAGTATTTTCAATATAAATCAAACTACTTGGGTTCATACTGGGGCAAATGCAAACGCAAATTCTGTTTACTATTATATTTTAACCCGAACCTCTTGTGTTGGTGCAGTTGCTTCTTCAGAACCTTCTGATACCATTCATACGATTTTCTTAAATGCTACAAATAGTGGAACTGGGCTTGCTAACTTAGTTTGGACCCCAATTCACAATCCTTTGCTTCCAACGTCATTTACTTGGTATAGGATTTATAGAGAATATCCTGCAGGCGTTTGGACATTGATTGATTCAACAAATGCACTTAATTATCAAGATACCATCACTGTTTGTAATGCTTTTATTAATTATAGAATTGAAATCGCAGATTCACTTCCTTGTAATTCAGTTTCAAATATTGACGGAGATTTATTTCAAGATATTACGCCTCCAATCATTCCAGTTTTAGATTCTGTTTCTGTCAATTTAGCCGGATTTAGCAATTTGGGATGGAATGCCAGTACATCATTAGATACCAGAGCTTACATCATTTATCAGAATATTGGTGGAATTTGGTCTCCAATTGATACAGTTTGGGGAATTAATAACACTTCATATATTAATTTGCTTTCAAACCCATCAAATGGTTACGAATCTTATTGCATTGCAGCATTTGATAGTTGTATGAATACAAGCCCTATTGGAGTTAATCAGAATACAATTTATTTAACTTCATTGCTAGATATTTGTGCTGGAAAAACAAAACTAATCTGGACTCCATACATCAATATGACTACAACAATTAGTGGTTATCGAATTTATGCCAGTGAAAACGGAGGTCCTTTTGTTTTGGTTGGCACAAATCCTTCAACAAATCAATCTTTTGATCATGTAGGATTGAATTCTTTTTCAAATTATTGCTACTATGTTCAAGCATTTGATAATATTGGTCAAAATACCTCTACTTCAAATCAATCCTGTATTTTTGCTGATTCCCCGGAACAACCTAAGTTTATTTATTTAAGATATGCAACAGTTAAGGACAATGATTATGTTCAAATTCGCTGTTTTGTTGATACATCAGCATACGTGAAGTCTGTAAAGATAATGCGTGCCACCTATGCTGCAGGAACTTATACACAAATAGGTACTGCTTATTCCAATAACTCTCCTGATGTGTTTTTTGCTGATCATTCGGCCGATTTCAATCAAAAAAGCTACTATTACAAAGCAATAATTGTTGATAGTTGTGGAAATGAGGTAATAAGTTCAAATGTTGGTAGAACAGTTTATCTCGAGGTAGAAGCAAAGCAAGATATGACCAATGTTTTAACTTGGAACGACTACGAAGATTGGCTTGGCTCAGTGAGTTCGTATTTAATTTATCGACAAATTGATGATCTTCCTGGTATTACCCCAATTGCAAATGTGCCTTTTGGATTGAACACTTATATTGATGATGTTTCCAATTTTACCGAAATGCAGGGCCGATTTATGTATTATGTTGATGCACTCGAAGGAAATGGAAATATTTATATGTTCAAAGATACAAGCACTTCAAATCAAGTATTGGCGCTTCAAGCACCAAAATTATTTGTACCAAATGCATTTGTACCAAAAGGTTATAATACGATTTTCTTACCAATAGGTGTTTTTGTTGATGCTACAGATTATCAGTTTAGTATTTATAATAGATGGGGACAAGAAATATTCAGTACTAGTGATTTAAAACAGGGCTGGGATGGTATGTATAAAGGAACTTATGCCCCAGAGGGAGTTTATGTTTATACCATCAGGTATAAAAATTCTCAGAATAAATACATAGAAAAACGTGGTATTGTTACTTTGGTGATGTAATATTTTTCTGTAAGGGAAATTTGGGCTAAAGCCCTCCTTGGATATTTTTATAATTGCCACTGCCTAAAGGCCATGGTTAATTTTAAATTCAATCTAGAGAATTTTGATGAATTCTTTTGTAATAATAAATCCTTAATCACCATTCATTGTTCATAAATCAAATTGTACGATTCCTTAAATTTTGAAGTGTTAATTTGGTGTAAAAATCCCTTGTAGGCTCGCTAATTTTTATTACTTTTGCCCTTGTTAAAATTCTTTTTATGCTTTACGATAACGAAAAATTTATTGGAGAAGGTCTCACCTATGACGACGTACTTCTCGTTCCGGCTTATTCAGAAGTGCTTCCAAGAGAAGTAGATGTTTCTACAAGTTTTAGTAGAAATATTAAATTGAATATTCCGATTGTTTCTGCTGCAATGGATACCGTTACAGATTCTTTTATGGCAATTGCTATGGCTCAAGAAGGCGGAATTGGTGTCATCCATAAAAACATGACAATTGAAGAGCAAGCTGCTCAGGTCAAAAAAGTAAAAAGAGCTGAAAATGGCATGATTATCAATCCGATTACCATGCTTAAAGAAGCAAAAGTTAGTGATGCCCTAAACATCATGAAGGAATATAAAATTGGTGGAATTCCTGTGGTAGATAGCGAAAATCATTTAGTTGGTATTATTACCAACCGCGATTTGCGTTTCGAAAGAAATTTGGACCGTTCTGTTGAAGATGTGATGACCAAAGAAAATTTGATCACCATCAGCGAAGTCACTGATTTTGAAAAAGCTGCTGATATTTTACAAATTTACAAAATTGAAAAATTGCCAGTAGTTGATGCTGAAAATAAACTCATCGGACTCATTACTTATAAAGATATTATCAAAATTAAAGCTCGTCCAAATTCATGTAAAGATGAAATTGGTCGTTTAAGAGTTGCTGCGGCTGTGGGAATAGCATCAGATACCATGTTGAGAGTTGATGCATTAGTTGCTGCTGGTGTTGATGCAATTGTTGTTGATACCGCTCATGGCCATTCAAAAGGTGTTTTGGATATGGCGAAACAAGTGAAAACAAAATATCCAAAAGTAGATTTGATAATTGGAAATATCGCAACTCCTGAAGCTGCCTTGGCTTTGGTTAAAGCTGGTGCCGACGGTGTAAAAGTGGGAATTGGTCCAGGTTCAATTTGTACTACCCGAGTTATTGCCGGAGTTGGAGTTCCTCAATTAACTGCAATTTATGAAGTTGCAAAAGCACTTGAAGGAACTGGTGTTCCTATAATTGCTGATGGTGGAATTCGTTATACTGGAGATATCGTGAAAGCATTGGCTGGTGGAGCAAATTCAATTATGGTAGGTTCTCTTTTTGCTGGCGTTGATGAAGCTCCAGGTGAAGCCATTATTTTTGAAGGAAGAAAATTTAAAACTTATCGTGGAATGGGATCAATAGAAGCCATGCAAAAAGGTTCAAAAGATCGTTATTTTCAAGATGCTGAAGATGATATTAGAAAACTGGTTCCAGAAGGAATTGTTGGAAGAGTTCCTTATAAAGGTTCTTTATCAGAAGTGATACATCAGATGGTTGGTGGATTGCGCGCTGGAATGGGATATTGTGGTTCTGGAAATATTTTAAAATTACAGCAAGCTAAGTTTATTAGAATTTCATCTGCTGGAATGAGAGAAAGTCACCCACATGATGTTGAAATAACTCGCGAAGCACCTAATTATAGTAGATAAACCTTTAACATATATTAACAATTTTATCAATTAATACTTTACATTTTTAGTATATTTTTGTTGCCTAAAATAAAACCAACTTTATGAAAAAGATTTCATGCATTTCAATTTTTGCTTTTTTATCAATTTTTGTATTTAGTAGTGTAAAAGCTCAGAGCGATGATCCTGTTTTAATTAATATTTCAGGCACAAAAATCACAAAAAGTGATTTCGTAAACGTTTACAAAAAGAACAATGTTAAGAACGAAACTTTGGATAAAAAATCCTTAGAAGAATATCTTGATCTATATATCAACTTCAAATTAAAAGTAAAAGAAGCTGAAGAAATTGGTTTAGACACCGCAACTTCTTTCAAAACAGAATTAGCTGGATATCGCAAACAATTGGCCCAACCATATTTAATTGATAAAGACGTTAGCGAGAAATTGCTTTTGGAAGCTTATGATAGAATGAAATATGATGTTCGTGCAAGTCATATTTTAATTAAATGTGATGCAAATGCATTACCAAAAGACACTTTGGTAGCTTATAACAGAGTAATGGGTTTGAGAAAAAGAATTATGGCTGGTGAGAGTTTCGAGAAAATTGCTGTTGAAGCATCTGAAGATCCATCTGCAAGAGACCAAGCTGAAACAAAAGATCGTCCTGCAAATAAAGGAAATGCTGGAGATTTAGGATATTTTTCTTCATTGGATATGGTTTATCCTTTTGAATCCGGAGCATACAATACTAAAATTGGTGAAATTTCTATGCCAATTCGTTCAAATTTTGGATATCATTTGATAAAAGCTGTGGATAAAAGAAAAGCAATGGGAAAAGTTCAGGTTGCTCATATCTTTGTTGTAATTCCAAAAAATTCTACTCATGCAGACTCATTAAAATATAAAAGCAAAATAGAAGAGATTTCTGCCAAACTTAAAGCTGGCGAAAACTACGAAGAATTAGCAAAAACATATTCTGATGATAAAGGTTCTGCTACAAAAGGTGGCGTTTTGCCTTGGTTTGGTGTAAACAGAATGGTTCCTGAATTTATTGTTGCTGTTTCTAAACTTCAAAATAAAAATGATATTTCAGATCCAGTTCAAACAGTTTATGGATGGCATATCATTAAAATGCTCGACAGAAAAGATATTGGAAGTTTTGATGAAGTTAAAGGTGATTTAAAATCGAAAATTGCTAAAGATGGCAGATCTGCTAAGAGTAAGGATGCAATTATTGCAAAAATTAAAAAAGAAAATAAATTTACTGAAACTGCTAATGCAAAAGCAGACTTATATAAAGTAGTTGACGAAAAAGTTTTCGAAGGCAAATGGGATGTCACTAAAGCAAAGGATATGAAAAAACCTATGTTTGTTTTAGGAACCAAAACTTTTACTCAAGAAGATTTCTCAAAATTTATTGCAGCCAATCAAAGCAGCAGAACAAAAGCTGAAATTGAAGCTTATGTAAATGAAATGTATTCTCAATTTGTAAAAGAAAGTTGTATTAATTATGAAGACAGTCGCCTCGAACAAAAATATCCTGAATTCCGTGCTTTAATGAATGAATATCGCGATGGAATATTATTATTCGAATTAACTGACAAAAAAGTTTGGTCGAAAGCCGTTAAAGATACTGTTGGTCTTTTAGATTTTTACACAAAAAACAAAGCAAATTATACTTGGCCAGAAAGAGTTGAGGCTACTGTTTATACTTGTTCAAATGCTCAAGTTTCTAATGAAACAAGAGAGTTTTTAGCTAAAAATAAAGGTAAGGAAGTTGCAGATCAAGATTTATTGAATGCAATTAATAAGGATTCTCAGCTAAAACTACAAATTGAAAACGGAAAATATGCAAAAGGCGATAATAAATCAGTTGATGCTGT
>JACAAW010000167.1 GCA_013377115.1 Bacteroidota bacterium
GGCAGAGTTGGAAGAACCAATAAAAAAGCATTTTGTTATTTGATGGCACCACCTTTATCAATATTAACCGATGAAGCAAGGAAAAGACTAAGAGCAATTGAAGAATTTTCTGATTTAGGAAGTGGTTTTAACATCGCAATGCGCGATTTGGATATTCGTGGGGCGGGAAATTTATTGGGAGCGGAGCAAAGTGGTTTTATTGCGGATATTGGTTACGAAATGTATCAAAAGATATTAGACGAGGCGATTTTGGAACTTAAAGAAACCGATTTTAAAGAGCTTTATAAAGACGAAATCTCGAAAGATTTTGTAAGAGACTGCCAAATTGAGACCGATTTAGAAATTCTCATTCCTGATGAATATTTGAGCAACATAACTGAACGATTGAGTTTGTATAAAGAGCTGGATAATTTAACCAATGAACAGGAATTACTTGAGTTTCAGGATAGATTAATTGATCGTTTTGGGCCATTACCAAGGCCAACTCAGGAGTTGATAAATACCATTCGATTAAGATGGCTTGCAAAAAGTATTGGATTCGAAAAATTGGTAATTAAAAATTCAATAATGATAGGCTATTTTATTTCGAATCAGCAATCTTTGTATTACGAATCAGATATTTTCACTACGATTTTAAAATTTATCCAGGAACATCCACATTCATGCAGGATGAAGGAAGGCAACAATAAACTTACCCTAACATTCGAAAATGTGAAAAATATTCTGACTGCAATCGATAAGCTAAATCTTTTAATTAAAGAAGATTGATGTTTTTTCTGGAAAAATTTCTTTGTTTAATTATTAAGAAACCTATTGAAAATATAGGTTTTCTCGAGAAAATGAAATCAATGTTAAGGAATCTTATCAATTTTTGTTCATAAATTAATTTTTATTTAACATTAAATTGTTTTTTTATTAGAAATATCTGTATAATTTTGTGCTGTAATTATCAAAAAACGATAGCATTAACATTGTCGTAATTAAAATTGAATAATTATCGTTCTTTTACAATCAGTGAACACCCTACAAGAATTCTTCAGCCGAAGAATCGTCCGAAACCACTGAGTTTAATTTAAAATAATTAAAATCGGAATTTGCATTAATATCACAATAGAAATAAAATTAACTTAAATTTAAAAATTAGGCAATATTTTCGTATATTGCATAGCAAAAGAAAATTCACATAAAACCAAACTCTAAATTTAAAAAAAATGAAAAAATTATTACTTATTTTAGTCGCAGTTGCATTTGTTCAATTTGCAAAAGCGCAATGTTCAGACCTTTTTATTTCTGAATACGTTGAGGGCACTTTCAACAATAAAGCTCTTGAAATTTACAATCCAACTTCAAATACCATTAGTTTAACCAACTATCGTTTTATCCGTTGGTCTAATGGTTCTACAACTTCTGATGCAAATCCTGCCTATGTTTTATATCCAACAGGAACAATTGCAGCAAATGATGTTAAAGTTTTTGTTATTGATAAAAGAGATCCTCTAGCAACAGGAGCAGACACAATTGTTTGGGCTAGCTTAATTGCAATGGCTGATACATTTGTTTGTCCAGTTTATGCAACAAATAGTGTTCTTTATTTTAATGGTGATGATGCGCTTTCAATCCAAAAAAATGTTGGCGGAGTATGGTCTAATATTGATATTTTTGGCCTAATTGGTGAAAGACCTACTGATTATTGGGGTGGAACAAGTGGTGGTTGGACAAGCACTGCTCCATACAATGATGGATCTGGTGTATACGTGACAAAAGATAAAACTTTAATTAGAAAATCATCTGTAAAATCTGGCGTTAGTGTAAATCCTGCTTCATTTAATGCACTTGCTGAATATGATTCATTAGCAGTTAATACATTTACAAATTTAGGAACTCATGTTTGTGATTGTAATGTTGGTGTGGAAGAATACAATCAAGTTCAAGTAAATATTTTCCCAAATCCTGTTACCAGCAGTCAATTATTTATTAATGCTGAGAAACCAGTTCTTATTGCTGAAATTTCTAATTTAATTGGTCAAGTAGTTTCTTCTGAGGTTTTTGAAAACAGAGCAACTTCGGTTAATCTTCAAATAAATAAAAATTTAAAAGGTGTATATTTTCTGAAACTATATTTCGACAATAACCAAAGTGTTGTTAAGAAAATTAGTATTCAATAATACTTTCAATCATTTTTCAAGAAAACCGGTAGACATTTAAAACTACTGGTTTTTTTGTCGAAATTAATTTTAAAAAAAGCGTTATGGAAAAAAAATATTTTCTAACTTTCCTTTTACTTTTTTCTTTTGCTCTTGTTTTCGGGCAAAAAACAGGTATCAAAGGAATTGCAAAAGATGCAACCACAAAAGAAAGTTTGATTGGAGCGAATATTATTTATGCACCAGGAAAAGGGGTTGTTACTGATATTGATGGAGGTTTTTTTATTGAATTACCTAATGGTGAGTATGATTTAACCATTTCTTATGTTGGTTATAAAACCATTAACAAAAAAGTTAAAGTTCAAGGAAAAATTGAGTCATTGAATTTGGATATGTCAACAACCACTTTAACTGAAGTTCAAGTTGTTTCGGATATGGCTAAAACCAGAGAAACACCAGTTGCATTTACTTCTGTTCTTCCTGCCAGATTAAATGAAGATCTTGCATCAAGAGACATTCCGATGGCCCTAAATTCCACTCCTGGCGTGTATGCTACACAGCAAGGCGGCGGCGACGGAGATGCACGTATTACCATCAGGGGTTTTAACCAAAGAAATGTTGCCGTAATGATTGATGGTATTCCTGTTAATGATATGGAAAATGGTTGGGTTTATTGGTCGAATTGGTTTGGTTTAGATCAGGTTACTCGCAATATTCAAGTACAACGTGGTTTGGGAGCTTCGAAAATAGCAATTCCATCTATTGGAGGAACCATGAACATTATTACCAGTGGTATTGAAGCCAAAAAAGAAATAAATTTTAAACAAGATGTTACAGGCGATGGCCTTTACAGAACAAGTATAGGAGCAACCACTGGAAAAATGAAAAGTGGATTCGCAATCACAGCTGCTGGTTCTTTTAAAACTGGGGATGGTTACGTTGATAATACCCAATCTCAAGGTTGGTTTTACTATTTAAAAATTGACAAATCTCTTGGGAAACATTTAATTAGTCTTTCAGCAATGGGCGCACCTCAATGGCATAATCAACGTTCTTATAAGAGCGGAATTGCGACATTTAGTAAAAGTTTTGCTAAAGAAAATGGAGTTCCTGATTCAATTGCCAACCTATATAGTGAGAGAGGATTAAATTATAATTCGAACTGGGGCTACATTCAAAGAGTAGAAAATCTTGCTGATACAGTTAATACTCCAAAAGAAAGTCTTGCCGAATGCCAAAATTATTTTCATAAACCGCAGTTTAGTTTGAGAGATTTTTGGAATATTAGCGACAAGGTTTATATGTCGAATATTGTATATATGTCAATTGGAAATGGTGGAGGAACAGGAAGTGCAGTTGGTACAAAAACTGGAGTTCCAAGTAGCTCTACTGCAACTTTAGATCCGATGGATGGTTTGGTTAATTTCCAAACAATTTATGAATCTAATATGTTTAATCCATACAACATCAATCCTTCTGTCAGCACAACAGATCATTGGACTGGTGGAATATTGCGCAGTAGTATCAATAATCATAGATGGATTGGATTCCTTTCTACAACAAATTATAAAATTAATCCAGAATTTAATTTCTCTGGGGGTATCGATTTAAGAGATTATAAAGGCCAACATTATCGTGAAATTTATGATATGTTAGGTGGAGATTATTTTATGGATAATTCTGATAAAACTCGTGCGGGGAGTTTTACCACGGATCCAAAAACAATGGTTAGGTATAAAGGGGATAAAATTGCTTATAATAATGATGGTTTGGTAAGATGGGGTGGTTTATTTACACAACTTGAATGGAAACATGGATCGATCAGTGCATTCTTAAATCTTTCTGCATCTTATACTGGATACCAAAGGATTGATTATTTCAAAAATAAAGACATCGTTATTGGTGATGTGGTTTTTGAACAAGCTGTGGGTTATGGCGATATTTTATTTTATGATGGAACCAATACCATGACTTTTAATTCGGGTAATGATGGAAAAGATAAAATGTTTACTATTGGAGATACTACTTTTGTAGTAAATATCAATGGACCAAAAAAGGACACTGTTTCAATGGTAAATCCTACCCAATATAATATTGATTCTAAAGAGGCTCGATATGCAACCACTGATTGGAAATGGATTCTTGGTTATACGATAAAGGGTGGTCTAAATTATAATATCAATGAGCATCAAAATGCATTTATTAATTTGGGATATCTTTCAAAAGCCCCAAGGTTTAATAATGTATTCGATAATAATAATCATCTTACTCGTGATATTGCAAACGAACTTGTACAAGCGATTGAACTTGGTTATAGCATAAATTACCCTAAAGTTGCAATAAATGTAAATGCATATTATACCAACTGGAAAAATAAACCTGCAGATTTTTTAACTTCAATTACCATTAATGAAGAAAAATTTAACGTAAACATTAACGGTATGGATGCCATTCATAAAGGTATTGAAACAGATATTGCTTATAAAATAAACAAGAAAATTGAAACTCAATTATCTGTATCTATTGGCGATTGGAAATGGAATTCAAAGGACACAGTTGAAATTTATGATGATAATCAAAATTATATTCAATCGGTTTCTTTTGATGCTAAAGGTGTTCATGTTGGAGATGCTGCTCAAACTCAAGTTTCTGCCAGTTTACGATATCAAATTTACAAAGGTTTGTACGTAAAATTTAGTGGTACTTATTATGGCAGACATTATTCTAATTTTGATCCATTATCATTAACAGGCGTAAATGCAGGTCGTGAATCGTGGAAAATTCCTGATTATTATATTATTGATGCATTGGCTGGGTATCGTTTTAAAATAAGCAAGCTAAATATGGATTTTAAACTAAATCTATTAAATGCACTTGACGAGGTTTATATTTCAGATGCAACAAATAATGATTCATACATTCAATATCCGAGTAACGATTTTGATGCCAAATCAGCATCTGTATTTTTTGGAATGGGAAGAAGATTATCAGCTTCTCTTAGTGTTAAATTTTAATTAATTAAAAATAAAATAGTATGAAAAAAACAATCTTCTTTTTCCTGTTTTCTTTAGTAATAACAGGCGTTTGGGCACAAACTTCGTTGCCTACATCTTTCACCACATTTTCATCACCTTTACCTACGGGATGGACTTATTTGAATAATAACGGAGGAGCAACCACTTATGCAAGTGGTAGCGACGATTTAATTTCTTGTCGCTTAGATGGAACTGGTGAATATCTTCAGATTTTTTTCTCTGACGTTCCTGGAGTTTTGACTTATTATATGAAAGGTACTGCTACCTCTGCACCAGCTTTTACTGGAAGTTTTACAGTTGAAGAATCAATTGATGGAACCACTTGGACTACATTACAAAACTTCACATCAATGAATTCAGCATTTACACTTTATACCAATAATGTAACTTCTACAAGCAGATACGTGAGGTTCTTTTATACCACCAAAGTTTCTGGAAGTAATGTTGCATTAGATCAGGTTAGCTTAACAAAAGCTGTATTGCCAATTGATATTAATGTGAAACAAGGTGCAACTAATATTATTAATGGGGGAACATTTTCAATTGGAACATCTGCTTCAACAATTTTTAATTTAGAAAACTTGGGAGCTTCTGGAACTTTAAATATTTCAAGTAGTCCTATTACTGGCGCTGATGCTGCTAATTTTTCTGTAACTGGTATGGCTGCATCTGTAGCTGCTGCTGGAACTTCTACATTTACAGTGAATTTTGCTCCAACAGGTGCAATAGGAACAAAAAATGCAACATTAACCATCAATAGTAACGATCCTAATGATCCTGCATACGTAATTAACTTGATTGGGATTAATGGAACTGCTGCAACAGAACCAACTGCACAAGCAACATCATTAAATTTTACAAATGTAAAATCCTATACTTTTAATGCTGCTTTTACTGCTGCATCTCCAGCTGCCGAAAATTATATTGTATTGATAAAAAGAGGAGCTCCATTCACTTCGGAGCAACCTGTTGATGCAACTACTTATCTTAAAGGTCAATATATTGGTGCTGCTCAAGTAGCTTATATTGGCAATGGAACTAGTTTTACTCCAAACTTCATTGTCGCAAATACCAATTATTATATTAAAGTTTTCTCTTTTAATGGACCTGCAGGTTTCGAAAATTATTTAACAACAAATCCTTTATCAGGAACAACAACATCTAGTGATGGAAATGTTGGCACTACTTATTCTGGTGTTTCAACTTCTAGTGCTTCTTTTGTTACTCAACTTCATAATAAAGTTTATCCTCATACTCAAATTTATTATAGCAATTATGCTCCAAACATGATTAGCAATGGTTTTGAATCAAGAGATACAGTTGATGCAGGTGTTTCAAAAACTGCTGTTACTTGTCATTATACTACTTATAATTATGTTTATGCAGGTGCATTTTCATGGACTCCTTCTGGTACTTTAACAAGAGAACATTCTTATTGCTTTAGCTGGATGCCTGCTTCAATTACTGCTGATTCTGTTCCTTACTCTGATTTACATAATTTATTTCCTGTGGAATTCACCAATGCCAATGCAAAAAGAAGTAATTATCCTCTAGGCGTTGTTGTTACACCAACATTTTCTTGGAATGGTGGAAAACTTGGATTAAATGCTTCTGGACAAACATGTTATGAACCAAAAGATTCTGAAAAAGGTGATGCAGCAAGAGCAATTTTATATATGGCCATTTGCTATACTGGCACCAATGGCAATTTGTGGGCATTGCCTTCAACACAAGACCAAAATGTGTTAAAATTATGGAACCAACAAGATCCTCCAAGTAACTGGGAAATTGCCCGTAACGATTATATTGCTTGGAAACAAGGAAACCGTAACCCATTTGTTGATAGTGCTCAATATGTTTGTTATATCAATTTTAGCAATATGACTTATATCTCAAATCCTGGTGGAAATTGTGCCTCTGTTGGAATCAGCCAAGTTGAAAACAATACTTCAAATACAGTTGTTTATCCAAATCCTACTTCTGGTAATTTTAATGTTGAGTTTACTGCTCAAAAACAGACCAACTACAATGTTAAACTTATTGATTTTACAGGAAAATTAATTAGAAATATCAATTACACAACTTCAATTGGTGAAAACAAAATTGACGTTTCTGTAAGCGATTATCCAAGCGGAATTTATTTATTACAATTAAGTTCTGAAGGAATTTCTAAATCATATAAAATTGTGAAAAATTAATTTTATTAAATATTGAATTTAAGGGGTGCGAAGTTTCTGAACTTCGCACTTTTTTTTTATTAATTTTTGTACGAGGTTCAGAATTCTTGCACCGCATTTGTGGCTCACAAACATTCCATTTCTGGCTCATTTTTCAATAAAATTGAGCTTGAAAATAAAATGCTTTGAGCTTGAATATTTGGAAATGCGAGTCATTGCGATCCGCCCTTTGCGGAGAAGCAATCTAAAGCACCACATTGTCATTCCGAGCGAAGAGAGGAATCTAGCGAAACGATATCTCGAACACAATTAAACTTGTGCTGAGCTAGTCGAAGTAAATTTAAAAA
>JACAAW010000168.1 GCA_013377115.1 Bacteroidota bacterium
TTATTAGGTTATGTTAGTGTTGAAATTTTATTGATTTGTTTTATGAAAAATCTTTTGTTGTATATTGACCCTGGGACAGGTAGTTTGATTTTTCAAGTTCTTATTGGTGGGATTATTGCCGCTTCTCTTTTTTTTAAAAGAATTTGGATAGGTTTATTCAGTTGGTTTCGAAAAAAAAACGATAAATAGTTTATATGTTTATTAGTAGGGAAGAGGGCTCATTTAGAGATTCCAGCGGTTATGTTTTTTACAGAGATAATAATGTATTTAGAACTATTTCGTGGTCTTATAAAGAGGATTTTGAAGAATTTCATAGTTCAGGTTTGTTTAATGAACTTGTAAAGAAGAAATTAATTGTTAATTATGACATTATTGATGATAATTTTCTAGATTCCCTTGAAGTATACAAAATTGTAAAACCAGACAGAATCCCTTTCATTACTTATCCTTTCGAATGGTCTTTTAGTCAATTAAAAGCAGCTGCACTCCTTACTTTAGAAATTCAGTTACTTGCACTTAAATATAATTTTTCTTTAAAAGATGCTTCGGCATTCAATGTTCAGTTTATAAAAAAGGATCCTGTATTTATTGATACGTCATCCTTTGAGAAATATAGTGAGGGTTCTCCTTGGGTTGCTTACAAACAATTTTGTCAACATTTTTTGGCTCCACTTTTATTATCTCATTATGGTTTTTGTGAAGTAAATTCATTAGTAAAAAACAGTTTGGATGGTATTAACTTGAAAACTGCTTCGATAATTTTACCTTATAAATCTAAATTTAATTTACTTGCCAAAATTCATATACATTGGCATTCAAAAGTTGAATTAAAAAATGCATCAAATCAAAAAATAGATAAGGCAAGCTTAAAAGTAAGCAAACAAAAACTAATTAATATTATTACTCATTTACAAGAAGGAATTAAAAAGTTGGATTTGAAGCAGGAAACAGAATGGGCTGACTACTATCAGACATGCTCCTACAACGAATCAAATTTAAGGGAAAAGGAAAGTATCATTGAAACTTTTTTAACAGAAATTTCACCTAATTGTGTTTTGGATTTAGGCTGTAATGAAGGTGTGTTTTCAAAAATAGCGTCTAAATATTCTGAATTAGTTGTTGCAACTGATTTTGATGATGAAGTCATAAATAGGCTTTATAAGAGTTTAAACCCTGATGATAAAATTCTGCCGCTAATTATTGATATTTGCAATCCAACGCCATTTATTGGATGGAATAATAAAGAGAGAAAAAGCTTTCTTAATAGAGTCGGAAATAGTAATACGACCTTAGCCTTAGCATTAATTCATCATTTGGCGATTGGAAATAACGTTCCCTTAAATAAATTGGCGGAATTCTTTCATGTTTTTTCAGAGATTCTAATTATTGAATTTGTTCCAAAAGAAGATAGTCAAACACAGAAATTATTGGTTACCAAAGAAGATATTTTTAGCAATTATAATTTGGAAAATTTTTTAAATGAGTTTGCAAAGTATTATGACATAAAAAGTCAGGTGCAAATTTCTGATTCTGAAAGAATAATATTTAAAATGGAACGAAAAAAATGAAATTAATTAGATCCTTCCCATTTCATTCGTTTTTAATTATTCCATATCTTTCTATTTTTATTTATTCAATAAATATTAATGTTTTGGAGTTTAGTATGCTTTATAGAACATTAATTTGGGGATGTATCTTTACTTCAGTAATATTATTGTTTTCCTACTTTATTTTTTCGAAGAAAATTTTAAAAGCAGGTTTTTATACTTCCCTCTTAATTGTTATTCTGTTCAGTTATGGATTGGTTTATGATTATTTGGAAATTCTTTATTTTAAGAATTTATGGCCATTTAAAAACATTCATAGATATCTTATTTTTTCTTATTTCTTTCTAATAGTTTTGGTTTTTGTCAAAACATTGAGGTCCAAGAGGACATTTTTAAAGTTTAATTTAATCGTAAATTGCACTTTATTCGGATTGATTTTATGGAATTTTATTTCAATTACTTTCTTTGCTTCTGAACAAATTCCCCAACTTAAATTAGTAAGAGAAAAAAGTGTATTTTTAAATTCAAAAGCAATTCATACTCCTGATATTTATTATTTTATACTTGATGGTTATGCCGGTCAAAAAGTTTTGAAAAAATACTATAATTATGATAATTCGGATTTTTCAAACTTTTTGGTAAGAAAAGGTTTTTATTTTGCTGATAGTTCTTGTTCAAATTATTATTCAACTTACCCTTCCCTAGGCGCAACATTAAACCTTGAATATAATAATGGCGATATTAATTATGTTGAAAAGCTTAAAAACAATCTTGTATTTCAGATTCTTAAAAAAAATGGATATGTAATTTATACATTAAATTCTGGATATACTGTATCTAATAATTTTAATAATGTAGACTATCCTATGAAAATTGATGGTCCCAACGAATTTGAGCGAGCAATATTGAGATATTCTTTTTTAAGAATTGATGATTTAGTTGGAGTCATTCCTTATATCAGACTGAAAAGTCAATTAAACGAGTTGAAGAAATTTAATCCTCAAACAAAGAACCCCAAATTTTTATTTTCCCATATTGTATGCCCTCATCCACCTTTTGTTTTTGATCGTAAAGGCGACAGGAGGACAAAAAATAGTTTTGGTGATAATTCATGGGAACCTTTGAATTGCTATTTAGACCAATTAATTTATTTAAATTCACAGATTAGAGAAATTGTAACTTCGATTTTAGACAAATACAAAAATAAAGAGCAGCCAATAATTATTATTCAGTCTGATCATGGACCTTTTGTAACAAACAAATATCCGGAAAATATTTTTGACGCTAGATCTCATATTTTTAATGCTTTTTATATTAATATGAATGATAGCTTATATCCGAGCATTTCATCGGTTAATACGTTTAGATATGTTTTTAAATATGGATTAGGGCTTAATATTGATTTAACGAAAGATTCTTTAAAAGGCAAAACTGATTTTTGTAATTCGGTACAATTCCAAAATTTATTAATAAAGTAGATAGTTTTGTAAATAAAAATTTTCAATTTTTTATGTTGTAATTTCTTAAAGAATTATTATCATTTGAAAATAGTATTTAAATATGAAAAATACACATGATAAATGTTTGATTTGTAATTCTAATATAATTAAAGAATTGCCCAGATATCGAAGCAATTATTTGGTGAAATGTAAAAGTTGCGGATTTGTTTTTTGTAATAAGATTCCTGAAATTGATGAACTTAAGAATCATTACAATGGTTATCCAAGAAATACTGATATTTCTTCAATAACTATAAAACGTTATCATGAATTATTAAATGTTTTTGAAAAATATAGATTCTCAAATAATATTCTTGATATTGGTTGTGGTGATGGACATTTTCTAGTAGTTGCCAAAGAAAGAAATTGGAATGTATACGGCACAGAATATACAAATGAAGCAATTAAGATTTGTAGAGCTAAAAAAATTGAGGTTTCTAAAGGAATTTTAGATGTAAATAATTATGATCAAATTAATTTTGATGTAATTACTTCATTTGAAGTAATTGAGCATATTAATAATCCAGTTGAAGAGGTTATAAATATTAATAAACTATTGAGAATTGGGGGCGCTTTTTATTTTACAACTCCAAATTTCAACTCTTTAAACAGATCTATTTTGAAAAATGAGTGGTCTGTAATTGAGTTCCCTGAGCATCTTTCCTATTATACAAGGAAAACAATTAGTGAATTGCTCAAGAAAAATAATTTCGAGAAGAAATTTTTTCAAGTTTCTGGATTTAGCTTTTCACAATTACTTAAAAAGAAAAGTCACCGTGAAATTGGAAATGAGAAGAAGGTTATTGAAGAAAATTTTAGAGCAAGCATAGAATCTTCTTTTTATAAAAAGTTTATTAAAGATTTCTTCAATAAAATACTAAATGTTACGAGGAAAGGTGATACTTTAAAAGGTTTGTTTGTTAAAAAGTAGATTCCATATCTTTCTTCTTTTTAATCTCTTGGCAAAAGCAGTAAACTAAAATTAGGCCATTAATAAAAAATGGAAGTGCTGGTATTCTGTATCTTACCAAGGCGCCAAAATTTGCAGTTGACAATCCAACCGAAAATGCAAAAATTATAGAAAACACAATTGAGAAGAATATTATTGGTTCACGAGAAATAATTTTAAATATCTGAGCTGGACCAAATTTTAAAAGAAGAAATATTGTTAGTAATAAAAAAAGTAAATTCTCAACTCCCGAAATTAACATTACAATATTGTTCGATTCCCAAATAAAGGGTCTGTATAAACCAGCTATAACTGCTTCAGGAGATTTGCCAAGAATTCCAGTAATGCTCTCATCAAATTCTCCTATGTTATGGAAATTCTTACCATATTGTTCGGACCTAATTAAATCTTGTTGGGTTATTTTTGCAGTTTTGATCAGTTTTCTTGTATCAGAATATTTTCCAAGACTATCACCAAAAATATTGATAAAATAAATTCCTAAAAATACTCCAACAATAACTAGGAAAGGTGCTATTAGTACTTTAATTATTTTGTTTTTGATAGCAGAAATTGGATTATAAGATAGCCATAAGATACTTCCAGGTAATATGGCAACAATAATATATGGCTTAATTGAAAGGATTAGAAAAGCATTAATAATTAAAAGAATAAGGTTCTTGGTTATTTGTTCTTTTTTTATGAAAACTTTATAAAAATTAAATGTGTACCATGCCGTTGCTGACAAAGTAATTGTATCTTTTAATATGCCTGATCCCCAGAAAAAAACAGATGGAATAAATAGAACACCAATACTGAGATATTTGTAATATTTTGGATAAAGGTCCGAAAATAATAAGTATAATTTCCAAATGCCCAGATAACTTAGCCAGGCAAAAAGAATCACCGTTGGAATAATGTTTCTGAATGTAACAAATAAAAACAATGATGTTAATCTTGATACAAAAAATGCATAAACATCATGACCATAATGAAAATTATAAGTGGAACTCAAATTGATTGAGTCTTCAGTACTTAGACCAGTAAAAAGAATCCTAAAATAGGTTTGAGGGTCATCAAAAAATAATTTATTTAATTCTGAGCCATCGTGGAAATACGATAACGTATCTCCACCAGTTGTGTAATAGAAAATATATACCAATGTTAATGATATTCCTCCAATTATTTTTGCTAATAGCCCCCAAGAGTAATATTTGTATTCAGGTTTGGAAGTAATATTTTTGTTTTTTATTGCGGATGAAATAAAAAAAATTACGAACAGGAAAACAGGTGAAAGTATTAGATCCCAATGGCTTAGCATGTCTTTGTTTTTGTTTTTCTAAATTCACTACAAATTATTGCTGTTGCAATTGATGCATTTAATGATTCCGCCGATTCATTATTTGAAGAAAAAGATGGAATTTTTATTTTATTTTCAATTATTTCAACAATTTCTTTTGAAATTCCTTTTGATTCATTCCCAATTACAATAATTCCAGAGTGTGATAAATTTGCTTGATAAATTGACGTTCCGTCAAGTAAGGCTCCATAAATTTTTGTCGTCTTCTTGTTTTTTGATAGGAATTTATAAATTGAAGTGTAATACAGATCTACTCTAAAAACTGAACCCATTGTTGATTGGATTACTTTGAAGTTATATAGGTCAACGGTATTTTCGCTGCAAACAATACTTTTTATTCCAAACCAATCAGCAGTTCTTATTATGGTTCCTAAATTTCCTGGATCATTAATATCATCAAGAACTAAAATTAATTCATTTTCAATTTTAATATCTGATAGTTTATTTTCTGGAATTTTTACTAAGGCTAAAACTTCATTTGGACTTGTAAGTTGGCTTATTTTATTTAATTCTGCTAATGAAATAGAATTGATTTCAATATTTTTTTTGTGGGAAGTATTTTTGTTTAATTCTATCCATTTTTCAGTAGCGAAAACTAATACTACCTCAAATTTATTTTGAGCCAATAATTCCGAAACCATTTTTATGCCTTCTACACAGAAAAGGCCATGTTCTTCTCTGAATTTTTTTATTTTTAGAGAAGTAATTAGTTTTATTTGATTTTTCGATAACATAAAAAAAGCCTGTTTGATTTTTTCAAACAGGCTAAAAGTAATAAAAATTTCGATTACTCTGCAAAAACTTCGAATTTCAATACAAATTGAACTTCTTTGTGTAAATTGATTTTTGCTGAATATTCACCAACTTCTTTAATAGAATCACCGTCAACAATGATTTTCTTTCTGTCGATGTCAAATTTGAATTGTGCTGCAATTGAATCGGCTATTTGCATAGCATTAACCGAACCGAAAATCTTTCCAGTTGTTCCAGCTTTTGCGCCAATTTTTACAGTTACATCTTGAAGCGCATCAGCAATTTTTTGGGCTTCTTTCTTAAGTTTTTCTTCTTTAAAAGCACTTTGTTTTAAAGTTTCAGCCAATACTTTTTTATTGGTCTCAGTTCCTACAATTGCTAAACCTTTTGGAATTAGATAGTTTCTGCCGTATCCGTTTTTTACAGTAAGCAAATCATTCTTATATCCTAGGTTCTGAACGTCTTGTTTTAATATTATTTCCATGTTTTTTTCCTCCTTATTTTAATAAATCACCAACATAAGGCAAAATTGCTAAATGTCTTGCTCTTTTAATAGCTGTAGAAACTTTTCTTTGGTATTTGTAAGATGTACCAGTAAGTCTTCTTGGAAGAATTTTTCCTTGTTCATTCACAAATTTGAGAAGGAAATCAGCGTCTTTATAATCTATATATTTTATTCCGCTTTTTTTGAAACGACAATATTTTTTCTTTTTGATATCAACTGCTATCGGAGTTAAATATCTTATTTCTGATGATTGAGCCATGTTTTTGTTTTTTTAGAAATTAATAACTTATGCTTCTACTTTTTGAGCTGCTTTAGCTAACTTGTCAGTTCTTCTTTTTTCGTTATAAATAACAGCATGCTTGTCTAAAGCTACTGTCATAAAACGAAGAACTCTTTCGTCGCGTTTATAAGCAATTTCTAAATCTGCAATAGTGGTTCCCTCAGCTTTAAATTCAATTAGGTAATAAAACCCAGTTGATTTTTTTTGAATAGGATAAGCCAATTTGCGCAATCCCCAATTGTTTTCGAAAACAATCTCTGCGCCTTTGTCTGTAAGTAATTTTAGATACTTACTTACCGCTTCCTTCATCTGTTCTTCAGACAAAACGGGAGTCATAATGAAAACGGTTTCGTACGAGTTTAACATTTTCTCTAATTTTAATTAATAATATGAATAATTGTTTTATAAAATTGACCGCAAAAGTAATCATTTTTTTTATATTAACAACATTATTGGTGTGTAAATATTTTTTTGTTGCAAAATGTTTACAAATGCGGATTCTCCAATTTTCCA
>JACAAW010000169.1 GCA_013377115.1 Bacteroidota bacterium
GTCTCCATTAGTCCTGCCAATAACAGAAATCAAGTTTGATTTTTGTTTTTTCATGTCAGAGGAATAAGAAATAGAATAAACTTTATATTTTAAAATGCTGTCAATAATTTCTTTTGAAAATAATTTAATTGTCGTTTCAGTGTCATTGCTCTCAATTGTATAACCACTGTCGAAGTCTTTATTTCCTATTTCTATTTCTCGTTTCCCAAGCCGTTTCAAAAGTCTATCGATTGTGTCTTCTCGCCCAATTGTAAGTTGGTAATCAATATAACTATCAAATTGTATTTCAAATTTTATTGGTCTTGTATCAGATTCAGATAAAATCAATTCCCATTTATCAAATGGAATAGAAAGTTTGTGAATCTCAAGTTCGTTTCCAGATGTAAGATGTATCTCAAATTTACCATTAAATTTCTCGCTTAGTTGACTCCATAATTCACGTTTATGAAATACATCTGAATATCCAAGTTTCATATTTGCTTTTTTTTGAATTTCAACTATTCGATTTAATGTTTTTTAAATTGGTATTAACGAGCGCTTGCTTTTCTAATTATTAATCCATCCAATAAGTTTTTACATCTAAGGCCATTTCTCGGACTCTTGTACTTTTGTCTTTCAACCCCAATTCTATAACTTTATTTTGTATTTCTTTTTTTTCAAATCCTTTCATTATAATTATTGTATTAAATCTTGTTTGCCATTTATGGTCTTCAATTCCAGTTAAAATCAATTTTTCAAATCCATTTATTTTTCCTATCATTGAATTAATTTCTTTTCCAATTATATTATAAAAAACAGCGCTCCAAGAGTTTCCAAGACCTTCATATAAAATTTCAAAATTTTTGTCATCCAACTTTTTAGCTTTCCATACTGATTCTATAGAATTCAGTATTAAGATAATCTGCTCTCTATGCTTTTGATAAATGTGATTTAAGTCAGATTTAGGATAATATTTATCCAATTTATTCAATTCAATATTTGCAGAAAAATTCATAGTCGTTTTTTAAATTGGCACTAACGTTCTGGCTGCTGCTTTTCGGTGGCGATTTTACTCACTGCCGTTTCCACGAAAGCACTGCCGTTTAATTTTTTACTTCACTGTCTCACGAGCCACTGTCCCGCCACTGAAAGCAGCAGCCTGTTACCTGCCGTTTTTCTTTCTTCTATATATTTTTCGTATTTCGTCATCACTGTCAAATTCAAGTTCCTCAAATATTTTGTCAGATAGAACATTGGTTTCATTTAGAATCTCTACAATTTCAATTCGATGTAGTCCACAATTCATTTTATTGTATATCAATTCCAATGGTTCTTGGCATTCCTTTGTTGGGTTAGCTTGATAGATTTCAATTAAGCCAAATACAATTGAATGAATAAATTCATAATCATTTGAACGATTTATTACTTCTGTCAGTAATTTGTAGTCTCCTTTTTTGTAGTTACTCACCAATAAACAAAGGTAATCAGAAGGGTTCTTCTTGTTTTTTATTTTCTCAATAGCAAACTCTCTGATTTTATCTGCTTTAAAATGTTTTAGTGACTCAATTGCATATTCAACAAGTCTTGTTTTCTTCGGATTTTTCCCGCTTGCAATTTGAAAAATAGGTTTATAGTCAAATGGAAATTTCCGTGAACTGAAAAAACGCAAATATCTTTCTTTTTTTATGTTGTCTTTTTCAGTCAAAAATTCATTTGCTATTTTTTCTACTTCGTTTTCGGTTAATTCATTATTCCTTTTTGACGAAAGAAAACCGTATCTTTTATTTTCAATGCTTTCTTTAATAAGTTCGTAAGTAAACCTTTTTATTTTTCTGCGTCTTGGTAATATCCATTTGTTTTTAAGAATGGAATCGTAGTAAGCCTTAATATATTTGTTTTTGGTAGAAGCCTTTTTTAGTTCTGCATAAATGTCAATTGACTTATGGCGTTTTTGAAAATAGTCTATTCGCCAACTTTCTTCATAATCATCGGGATTTTCAAAAAGTGTTTTGCCAACAATTTCAGCAACTTTCAATATTCCATTTATGCCGTCAATTACAATTAGCTGGTCTTGTCCGCAAAACTCGTATTCTTTTAGACTGTTTTTTTCAAAGCGGCTGTAAAGAGCTGTCTTTGCTCCAAGATGTCCTGCTTTATAAAATTTTACAGCCAAGTCACACATTTGGTCAAGCCCCCAATAGTCATTTTTCTCTGATTGTAATTTTGTCAAAACGGCTTCTACAATTTTGTCTTTCTGTTTTGACCTTTGTATAAAGCGATAAATATAATTAGCTCGGCTACCTTCTGATTGATTGTCGTAGGAATAATTTGTTACAGCACCTTTTATAATTAAGTCTGAAAAGTCAATGGTTGGATTGGCTTTAAGAATTAAAAACGCTTCGCCTGTCCCACGTTTTAGTGAGTCAAAAAATTGTCGCTTCATTTCGATTGTGTCTGTCATTTAAAATTGCAGGTAACGCCGAGGCGCTTCCTTTCGTTGGCAAATCACAATATTGTCAAGTTTGCCGTATCTTTCTGCCAATGAAAGGAAGGGCTTGTTGTATGCTGGCAATTTGTTCAATAGCATTAATTTACCCTTTCAAATATTATATTCTTTGCTCTTGGATTATTAATTACAAGGCTTTTAATTGCTCCATTATCTTCTAAAAATGAAATCGATTGTATTAATTCTGAATTACTTAAAAATGTCAAATTATCGGAATGTTCAAGAATAATGTCATTCGGAAATATGGAACTTTGAATTTTCAATTCATCGTTCAGATATCTTATTTCATATTTGACATCAAGTTCCTTTGAATAGTAGGTTCCAGACAACTTGTCGTAACTAATATTTGCCTCTTTTTTATTTTCTTCAACTTTTAATGCCAAGTAACAATTACCGTTTTGGTTAAGCGTATGGCTATTTACCTTGCCATTTCTTAAATGAAAAACAAATTCAGCTTTAGCTTCTTTTACAAAGAATACTGAATCTGATTTAGCATATAATTTTAAGTCCTTATTATACATGTTTAAAAAATACTCATCTCCATCTTTGAAAAAAGTCAAATAACAATTTTTGTCATCAACCTGTTGGTATTTGCCGGCACACAAAGTAAAAAACTCATCGTTTATTGCTTGTTCTGTTAACTCACTTTCTTGTATTGGTTTCTCATTTTCATTACCAAATAAAATATCACCAATGTCATTTAATATTTTTTTAGGGATAAGTGTTCCATTATTACTTAAAATAACCACACCAAAACTTTCTTCAGGAAAATACACTATTCCTGATCTGTAACCTCCCCAAGCTCCGTCATGATAAAAAGCTTTTTTGTTTTTTATTTCAGTTATGTTTAAACCATAGCCATAATTTATGGCCTTGCTATTGTTTAAATTACCTTTTTTAGTTATTTTATTGAAAGCACCATTTCCTCCCAGGGTCTTGCTGTTAAAGTTTGTCAGCCATTTTGACATATCAGAGGTGTTACTCATGAGCGAACTGGAACCAGGGGCACTGAGATTATTAGAAAAAGGGAGGTAATTATTTCCTGTATAAACATAAGAATTAGCTATTACTTTTTCTACTGTATTGTTACTTTCAACAAAGTAAGTATTCTCCATTCCTATAGGAGCAAATATGTGTTCATGTATCCAACTTTCAAATGTTGTATCAGTGACCGCTTCAACTATTTTTGCCAAAAGATTGTAGTTGGAATTACTATATAAAAATTCAGTACCTGGAGTAAAATTTAAACTCTCTTGTTTTTTAAGAATTTCATAAATACTATCCAATGTAAGTGGTGTTTCGGGCTGCCATCCCTTCAAAGCAAATAGCGTTGGCCAATCTCTAACACCAGAGGTATGATGAACAAGTTGATATATTGTAATATTACTCATAGCTTCCGGTAAATCAGGTAAATATTTAGTGATTTTATCATTCATATTAATTTCACCTTTTTCTTCCAAAAGAGCTATTGCCATTCCTGTAAATAGCTTGCTTAAAGAGGCAATATCAAAAATTGTGTTTTCAGTTATGGGCGATTTTTGGTTTAAATTGGCAGAACCAAAATTCCCTTTATATAAGACAGAATCCTTCTTGGTAATTATTACCGACAATCCCGGACTATTTTTCCCATTTATATCTCCTGATTTGTTAAAAACTTGCTTTTCAAAGTATGAATCTAATCGTGGTTTCAATTCCCTTTCCTGTAAAGACTTGCATTGGGGAAGACTAATAATTAACATTAATCCTAATCCAAGTGTTCCAATTTGTCTCCTTTTCATCACGATTTTTTAGTTTATGTATTAAAAATGAGCACACTTTTTTTTGCTTGCATACAACGGCTGAGGCTTGCTATTCGGCGGGGCGAATCGAAGCCGTTTCCTGTCCGAATACACCAAAGATAAATAAAAGAACGACACTGTCCTAAAACCCCGCTGCCCCGCTGATAGCAAGCCTTTGTTAGCTGCTGCCTTTCTTTCCGTCATTGGTTTTAATTCTTAATTAATTTTGTCGTCTGTGTCGAATTACCATTATATATTCTTAGAAAATACAAACCATTTGTCAATAAAGAAAAATCTTGGTCGTTGATTTGTTTGCCTGTCCAAATAATTTGTCCCGTTGTATTAATTAATTCATATAATTCATTTTCCTCTTTACCCTCTATGTTGATGGATGTAGCAAATGGATTTGGATATACATTTAAGCTGTTCACTTGTTCGATGCTTTGGATTCCTGTAACTGAACACATGTTTAACATGTTAAAAACCCCTGTATCTGTAACACAATTTAGCAATTTCATATTGACGATAAAACTATCAATGCCGTTTTGCATTTGCAAAGCAGTTACTATTGGTGAATTATAAGTTACCCACAACATTGTATTGTTCCAATCAGCAGGATTGTTTATGTTTAGACTATGGGGATTCTGAAAGCCTACAGTTACTGTTTTCCATGTCCAGAATGCTTGGCCTCTAATTTTATTAGCAGGATTTCTCAAAATAGTTGTTAATTTATACTGCATGCCCCCTAAAGTATCTTCTCCCCACTCGCCACACCAAATTGGAACATTTAAAGAGTTAGAAAGTGCTGTCCAAGCTGGGATGTCAGGAGCACTGAAAAAGAAGGTGTAATAATGAAATTGGAAACAAATATTTGAATCAGGTAAAGAGGTGAACATAGAGAAATCCTGAGCGTAATTATTCCCTTCAAGCATTATCATGTGGTTGCTGTCAACCGTGCGAATGGTGTCAATTATATTATCATATAAATTAACTAAGTCTGGCCACCACCAAATATTTGGCTCGTTTAATAAATCGTAAGCGGCAATTATTCCACGATTATTATATCTGTTTGCAATTGCCTTCCAGAGTTGAATAGTTCTGTTTTTATTCACGGGTGAGTTCCATAAATCAATTGAATCCGGATCCGCTATAAAATGTGTTGCCTGTCCTCCTGGTGCAGCATGCATATCCAAAACGGCATAAACATTATAATCTTCACACCATTTTAAAACACTATCAAGAATAGCCCAGCCTTGGGGTTTATAGACAAATGGATTTGCATCGTCTTCTAATAAATTATGATTAAAAGGAATGCGAACAACATTATAGCATTCATCTGAAATTCTCTGTATATCTGCACGAGTTATGTAGTTTTTGTAAACCGAATCTCTAAATGCATTAAAGGCAGAAGGTCCAATAATTGATGTCATCTTATTGGTAATATCTTTTTCAGAAATTAATCCTCCACCCCACATCAATCCTTCCCACATCAACCATGAACCAATATTTACTCCATCAAGATTGATTGCATTGTTTTGTCCATTATAAATTTGCTGATTGTTGCGATGAACAAATGAGGTATTGTCCCATACGGCTTGTGCTTTGATGTTGATTCCTGAAATTAGAAATCCTAACATTAATAGTAGATTTAGAGTCAGTCGTAAAATTTGTCTTTTTTTCATTACTAGTTTCGTTGTCTGTAGTCTTTTAAGGTTGCAGCTAACGTTGCGTGGTTGGGACAGTTGGGGAGTTAGCTGCAACTATCTCGTCCCACGGTAAAAACATACTAAAATAGTAAAAATAGTTGTATCTGCATCATCCGCCCCAATTGGCTTAACCACGTGTTAGCGGTTAGCCTTTTTTATTCTATCTTTTCTTTCATTCTTTAGTTGTTAAGTCCTTGTCCGATTAAAATCAATAAAACCCGAATGTCTATTTTATATGTAAGACGTGACTACTAAATAATCCGACAATAAATAAAACTAATATTATTGCATATATAGTTTCTTTACTAACTAACCTTGTTTTTGATTTGTTTAAATACCCCTTCATTGCTTTCCAATTATAAACAATATGGAATATTAAAAAAACAACAAATACAATAGTAGCAGCATTATGAACCGACATCCAAAAATGCTTTTCCTTGGCATAGTATTCAGTATCTGTGAAATGTATCAACCACCCTAATGGCAATAAAAGACCCGAAATGAATAAAATCGAAGATATAAATGCTCGCTTATTAAACGATTTCTTAATTGTTTCCATTCTGTAACCAACTTTTATTTTGTCTGTTAATTAATAGTAAGCCAATGTAAATTAAGTCAAAGAAAGCAATTGTTATACCTATAACTAATATAAAAAGACTTGGTCTACCAAATGCTTCTAATCCGATTATGCCAACCAATATTGTAGGCATAACTGTTCCAATAAATTTATTTATAGCAATAGTCAAATTTTGTCCTTCATCACCACGCCGTTGAATAAACATTGCAATAAAAAGTATTGACATAATCAGGTTTTGCAGAAATGCTGAATATGAACCACCTTTAACTAAGCCGAATTCTGCAACAAAGAAATACTGTAATAAATATGAAACAACTAATGCTAATATACTCCAAACTATAAATATTTTTTTCGGAAAAAATTCCGAAAAGTATTTCTGTCCGTACTTGAAATATGTATATAAAATACCAATATCAAATAAACACCAAACAGAATTGAAAATGACTTGAATTGTCATTCCTTCTTCTCTATATCCCCAAATTGAATGCACGGTTTCCCAAGCAATATTTAAAGCCAATGCCCAAAATGGCATCGCATAAGTTTTTTGTTTGATACCAAGCCTAAGGCTTTCAATATAAACAATTGTCCAACAAATACCGCTTATGCCTGCTAAAATCAGTTGAGTATCCATGGTTTGTTAGTTATTTTGATTATTTAAGTTCATTATATC
>JACAAW010000017.1 GCA_013377115.1 Bacteroidota bacterium
CTTATACTCCAGTTCCATACACTAACTGGTGAAGTCGAAGTTCCATAGAAATTTACTTTGGGTTCATAATTTGAAACCAATCTTGGGTTGATAGAAATAAATCCTTCGGGCTGAGGATATACATTGATTAATGCATTTTGAGTTTGAGTATTTGAACAACCTCCTGCATTAGAAACTGTAAGTGAAACAGAGTAAATACCTGAATTATAATAGGTATAAGTTGGATTCTGACTTGATGAACCGCCACCATCTCCAAAATTCCAGCTATAGGTTGCATTTGGTGATGTATTAATAGAATTGTCTTGGAAAATTGTTGCCAAAGGAGCGCAACCTGCAATATTCAATGCTGAAAATTGTGCGGTAGGTAAAGAGTTTACTGTAAGAGTTCCAACAGAATTACTACTTGTGCATCCGTTTGCAGAAACAATCAGTGTAACTTGATAAATTCCCGGAGTATTAGAACTTAATTGATAAGGTCCTTGACCAGCTCCAACTGTGGTTGCCCCTCCAAAATTCCATGAGTAATTTGCTGTTGGACTTGCATTGCCTAAATAAGTTAGCGTTGAAGTTTGTCCAATGCAAATATCTGCTGGATTTATTTCGAACGTTGAAGTAGGTATCGGAATTACCGTAATTGTAATTGATGAAGAATTCGCACAAGTATTAAGGTCAGTTCCTGCTAGAGTATAAGTAGTGGTGACAATTGGGGTCACTATTGGGTTCGCAATATTGGTTTGTCCAGCCAGACTTGGATCATTTGGATTTGAAGACCAAGTGTAATTTGTTGCTCCTAACCCATTTAGCTGTGTTGTTCCTCCATTACAAATAGTATCTAGTGAAGTGGTTATGGTAATTACTGGTAATGGCAATACAGTTACCAATACACTATCTGATGCCGCACAACCTCCTGTTAAATCGACATGATACATGGTAGTTACAATCGGTTGGACATTGTATTGCGCAGAAACGGGTCCATTTTGCCAGGAATAAACACTTGTTCCGGTAGCCCCGGTTGCAAGTAAGGAGGCGGTTCCACCAATGCAAATGGAAGTGTCATTTCCTGCATCCACAAATCCAGAACCAATAGACACAATAATTTGCTCAGTTTCTATTGCTCCGCAAACATCTGATACGGTTACATTATAGGTTGTATTTATTGTTGGTGAGACTGTGGTACTATCAACATTTCCGATGCCATTATCCCAGGTATAAGTATAGTTTCCAATTCCTCCGGTTGCAATGACCGAAATATTTGCCTGACCATTACATACTGATGTGTCATTACTAGAAATGACCGCCAATGGAGTATTATTTTTTATTAAAATTGTTACAGTTTGTGATCCACCGCAAATAGAAGTTTGAAAAGTAAAAGTTACAGTTTCAGTTGGTTCTGCGATACCATCCATAATAGGAGAGATGGTAATTGCAACAGAATCCTGGCCTGCGGGTATTGTGACACTTGTTGGAATATTCAGATAATCCACTCCGTTTGTTGCTGTGCCACCAATGGTGTAATTAATTACAAGTGGAGTAGGAGTTGGGTTGGCAATAGTAAAGCTAACAATGGCATCATTGCAACCTTCAACCGAAACTGTATCCACTGTTGGTGAAGAATAGGCTGTTGTGACATTTATTGCATTACTTGTAAAACTATTCGCTTCTAAAAATACACCGGAATCATAAGACTGATCTCCAACATCTCCGATTGCAATTTTTAAATGATATTGTTGACATGGAATAACTTTACACCAAGCCGTAAGAACTGTTGTAAACCCATCATAAACAATTGTAGTGCCCGACATTCCTTGGTTATCAATGTAATACGTCGCGTTTAATCCACTATTAACATTATTAATAGTTACTGGTGTTGTAGTTCCAGGAATAAGGGCAATATTTTTATTTACATACGGTGTGGGCACTCCAGGAGGGTTTGGTCCAGTTACAAAAAAACCAAAAACATCATTAAATCCGCTGCCAACAAATTCAGGATATTCTTCAGAAGCAAAAACATATCTAAATTTTATGGTATCAGCAAGGGGCACAAAATCAAATTGTAATACTGAAGCATCATTTACAGTTAGTCCACTTACTAAATTTGCCAACTCTGTATCACTACCGGTTCCGTTAGGATTGCTGAGAAAATTTGTAGCAGGAGAACCAATAAGGGGCTGTAATACCGTCCCATCAACTAAACCTGTCGCAATGATTATTCCGTTCGTGATGCCCAAATTTGTTGGAGTTGCACCCGTTGAAAAACTGCCGATTGATCCTGGTTGTAATCCTGAATAAGTTACATTGGTAATAGTTACCCCACCGCCAGTCAATACATTTTGAACTAATTGAGTTGGAGTCATTGCAGTAGAAACTGTTAACTGTGCAAAGCCTTGTATGGAAGTAAATAATGTGAATAAAAGAATTAGTATATTTTTATATTTCATAAAACCAGGAGGTTGTTTCAAAGTTAAATCTTGATATTCAGGGTACTAAATTACAACTTTTTTTAAGAAAAACAAATGGGTGTTATTACTTATTTATAATAATTCACAAAAATATGGAATCATTTTGTTCTTTTTAATAAATAAAATCTTAATAATATGGTTTCTAATTAAAGATAGCCAAGAGATTTAAAAAAGATTCTTGCAAAAATTTAAAAAGAATAAAATATATTTGCAGAAGAAATATCAAATAGAAAAAATTATGAAATCAGCTCAAGAATACATCAACGCAAATAAAGAAAGATTCCTTCAGGAATTGTTTGAATTATTAAGAATCCCCTCAGTTAGTGCAAAACCTGAAAATAAACCTGATATGTTAATAGCAGCTGAGTTTATTAAAAATGAACTTTTAAAAGTTGGAGCTGATCATGCCGAGATAAAAGAAACCAAAGGTCATCCTTTAGTTTATGGCGAAAAATTCGTGAGTAAAGATTTGCCTACCGTTTTAGTTTATGGTCATTATGATGTTCAACCGGCTGAACCTCTTGATTTGTGGAAAACTCCAGCATTTGAACCAACAATTGTGGATGGGAAAATTTATGCTCGTGGCGCCGATGATGATAAGGGACAATTATTTATGCATATCAAGGCTTTCGAAGCAATGAGTAAAACAAATTCGCTGAAATGTAATTTGAAATTTATGATTGAAGGCGAAGAAGAAATTGGTTCTCCAAGTTTAGGTGATTTCTGCAAAGAAAATAAAGAATTATTAAAATGTGATATTATTTTGGTTTCTGATACTGGGATGATTGCTCAAGATATTCCTTCAATTACTGTTGGTTTGCGCGGATTGAGTTATATGGAAGTTGAATTAACAGGACCAAACAGAGATTTACATTCAGGTCTTTATGGCGGAGCCGTTGCGAATCCAATCAATATGTTATGTAAAATGATTGCTTCTCTTACCAATGAGAAAAATCAAATTACAATACCAGGGTTTTATGATGATGTTTTAATTTTGAGTGCTGAAGAAAGAGCAGAAATGGCTAAAGCACCGTTCAGTCTGGAAAACTATAAAAATGAAATTGAAATCAATGATGTTGTTGGTGAAGAAGGTTTTTCAACAAACGAAAGAACAGGAATTCGCCCTGCACTGGATGTAAATGGAATTTGGGGTGGCTATACAGGTGATGGTGCCAAAACTATTTTACCATCTAAAGCTTATGCAAAAATCTCGATGCGCTTGGTGCCTCATCAAAAATCACAAAAAATTGCTGATTTATTTGAAAAACATTTCAATTCAATTGCCCCAAAAGGTACCACAGTAAATGTTAAATATTTGCATGGAGGCGAAGGTTTTGTTTCTCCAACGGATACAAAAGCATATTTGGCTGCGGCAAAAGCTTACGAATTGACATTTGGCAAAAAACCAATTCCAACCAGAAGTGGTGGAAGTATTCCAATTATTGCACTTTTTGAAGAAGTTTTGGGCGCAAAATCAATTTTAATGGGATTTGGTTTAGAATCAGATGCGATTCATTCTCCAAACGAAAATTATCCATTATTTAATTTCTATAAAGGAATTGAAACAATTCCTTATTTCTATCAGTTTTATACAGAAAAATAATTAAACGACCTCAGCAACAATAAAAGTACTTCCTCCCACGAAAATTAAATCGTCGGGATGTGCTTTCTTTTTTGCCGATTCCAAAGCTTTGGTTACGCTTTCGAAATTGTTTCCGTACAATCCTTTTATTTCAGCTCTGATGGAAAGTTCTTCGGCTGGTAAACCTCTTGGAATATTCGCTTTACAGAAATAATAGGTCGCTGTTTTCGGAAGCAGACTTAATATGGTTTCGATATCTTTATCGTTTACCATTCCCAGCACAAAATGTAGCTTCTGGTGCGGAGTTTCTTTTATTTGTTCCAGGATTTGTTTTATCCCATCTTCGTTATGGCCGGTATCACAAATTATCAAAGGGTTTTTGCCAAGAATTTGCCATCTTCCTAAAAGCTGGGTGTTTTTTACGACTCTAGAAATTCCATTTGAAATTGATTTATTGTCTATTTTCCATTTTTTTGTTTGCAGCAATTCTATGGATTTCAGAACGGTTAATATGTTTTTCTTTTGGCAATTTCCTATCAGTGGTGAATGTAATTTATTGTAAATTAAATTGTTCTTCTCGAATACATCAAAACTAACAAAAGCCGCATCTCGAATTAATTTCCAGTTTTCTATTTTGAGATCTTTATCAGCAAAAAATATTGGAGCTTCAAGAAGTTTTGCTTTTTCGATAAATACTTCTTTTATTCCTTTTTGTGATTCGCCAATGATTACTGGAGTTTTTGATTTGATAATTCCTGCCTTTTCAAAAGCGATTTTCTCTAAAGTATCACCAAGTAGATTTTTATGATCGGAACTAATATTCGTTATGATCGAAATCTCTGGATTTATTATGTTTGTGGAATCTAATCGCCCACCCAAGCCCGTTTCAATTACTGCAATGTCAATATTGTTATTTGCAAAGTGCTGAAAAGCTAATCCAACCGTCATTTCGAAAAAGGAGAGGCCAATTTCTTCAAAATCAGTTTTGTATTTTTCAATAAAACTCTTAACAAAGTATTTTGGAATCATTTCCCCATTTATCCTAATTCTTTCACGAAAATCTTTCAAATGGGGAGATGTATAAAGCCCAACTTTATAACCAGCTTCTTGCAAAACCGAAGCGAGGAGGTGCGATGTAGAACCTTTGCCGTTGGTTCCAGCAATATGAATTGATTTGAATTTATTTTGTGGATTTTTTAGTAGTTTACAAAGCTTGATGGTGTTTTTTAAATCAGCTTTATAAGCCACAGCGCCGACTCTGTGGAACATTGGCAATTGCTTAAACATGTATTCAAGCGTTTGCTGGTAATTCATTAATTCAGATTTACAAAATTATAGGTGATGGTTCCTTTTTGTTCTTCAGGAGCATTTTGTTTTACATCAAAAGTTGCTTTCAATGCTGCCGCTTCGGCTAGTTTCCATAAATTATTTGCAGTAGTGGTTGTTCCTTTAGAACCAGCAATTGCTTTAGTAACATTGCCTTTTCTATCAACAGTAATTGAAACAACAACAATACCTGTTTCGCTAGAATTGTACTTCGGTTTTGGAAGACTTTTAGATGTTCTGTCTCTTAGCGAATAGGTGATTGGTCCTTTTCCTGGTCCCGTTCCCGGTCCGGTACCTGGTCCTGTCCCCGGTCCAGTTCCTGGTCCTGTTCCTTTTGAATATAATGAACCATTTTTATCACCTTGGTCACCGGTTCCAGTTGTATTGCCTTCGCTACCTTTTTTCTTTCCTTTATACAATGCTGTTGGATCAACAACTGGATCAGAGATTTTGATTACTGTTTTTTTATTGTCAACAATTTTATCTTTCTTAACTTTATCTTTGTTCTTATTGGTTTCTACTCCTACATTGTCCTCAATATCTTGGGTTAAAACATCATCGTCTTGGTTGCTAATGTCTTTGATGTCGATTGGAATAAAATTATCTGGTTGCACATCCCCACTGCCATTGGCTGAGCTTCCGAAGTTGACTTCAAGTCCGCCACCGCCACCTGGTTCTTGATATGGTGGGTTAGGAGTTTTGAAAATTACAAAAAGGAAAATCATCAATAATATACCATGAAATAGTGCGGTGAAAATTATTGCCAGCGATTTGTTTGTATTTTCTACTTCTCTTACCATAGCCTTATATTTTTGGTGCTTTTGTTGCCAGTACCATTTTGACTTTCATCTCGTTGCCCACTTGCAGCACATCGACTAAATCTTGAACTGTAAGTGCATTGTCAACTCTTAATACAACGGTTGGTTCTGCCATAGTTTTAACGGCTTTTTCTAATTCAGGTTTCAAATTCTCAAGCAATACTTCGGAATCATTCAAAAAATATTTTTTATCTGCCGTTACCGAAAGTGTAACTTGCTTTGTTGCCACTGCTGAAGGTGATTTTGCATTTGGCAACATCAATTTGATTACAGAAGGATTTGCTAAAGTTGAAACTATTAAGAAAAACAACAAAAGGAAAAACATGATGTCGTTTAAGGACCCTGTATAAACTTCTGCTGTATATCTGTTGTTTTTTCTAAGATTCATAATTTCAGTTTTTATTATGCTTCTTTTTGTAATAAATCAATAAATTCAATGCCGCTATCTTCTAACTTAAAAATTACTTTATCGAGTAAAATATTTAAGTAATGATATCCGGCGTATGCCAAAACTCCAACGATCAAACCAGAAGCTGAAGTTATCATTTTTTCATATAAACCTCCTGATATTTCACCGATACTAAAATTTCCAGATAAAGAAATGTTATAGAAAATTTTGATAACTCCCATAATGGTTCCAATGAAACCAAGCATTGGTGCAATACCAGCAACAATACCGAGAATTTTTAAATTTCTTTCAAGTTTAGAAACTTCGTAACGGCCGACACTTTCGATGGACCTTTCAATTTCTGGAATTGGTTTGCCAATGCGGTCGATTCCTTTTTCAACCATCCTGGATACAGGCGAATTTGTTGCTTTGCACAATGCTTTTGCGGAATCAATTTTTACATCGTAAATAAAATCACGAATGTTATTCATGAAATTAGTATCAGATTTACTGGCTTTTCTGATTGCGATTAATCTTTCGAAGAAAAAATAAACAGCCAAAAGAGAAAGAAGTAAAATAGGAATCATAATGATTCCACCTTTTACGACCAATTCCCATAAAGACATTTGGACATCTGCTTTTGTTGCAACTTGGGTTGCCACTTTTGCGGTTGTATCTGCGACTGCTGAACCAGCAACTGTAATTCCTAAAAGTATTCCGTACATTTTATTTGAGTTTAGTTTTTAACGGCTAAAATTACTGATACTAAATTTTTGATTTGGTCTTAAAAAAAGAAATTGTCAACAAAGAATTGTTAATATAAATAACTACTTAAGAAAAGAAATATTGTGGGCAGAATTGTGCAAAAAAAAAGAGATTACTTATCAGCAATCTCTTTTTTTTGAAAATAGGATTTTTTAATATCCAAAAATATCTTCCAATGTCAAATAATTGATTTTACCATATTTTTCTAGAGTTTTAATGTCTAAGTTTTTCTTGTTGCCTAACACTAAAACTGAATACTTTTTATTTTTTAGATATTTTTCTTGGAAGGTTTTCAAATCTGAAAATTGCATATTTGGAATTTTATTAAAAATATCTTTTCTGATATCATAATTCAAACCTAATTTTTTTGCATTTTCGTAATTGAATAAAATAGATGCTCTTGTTACTCTTTCAGTGCGAATATTTTTAATAACTGCTTCTTTTGCAGCACTAAAATTCTTTTCTGATTCTGGCATATTATTGATCAAATCTGACATTCCTTTCATTGCTTCGGGAAGTTTATCAATTTGTGTTCCGATATAAGAATAAATGTAATTGCATTTGTCCAAACGACTTGGAGAACGGTAAATTGCATAAGCTGTATAAGCTAATGCTTTTGATTCTCTTAATTCTTGGAATACGATAGAAGACATTCCACCACCAAAATATTCATTGAATAATTTAATCGAAGGAACATTTACTTTATTGAATTTTTCTGATTTTGAAAGCATCATCAATTCAACTTGTTTCATGTCGTAATTAACAATATAAACATTGTTTTCGTTGTTTTCCAACTCAACGTATTGAGTTTCTACTGGAATTGGATGAAGTGTTGCAGGAATATTGTGATATTTATCCAAAGCACCAATTAATTCATCTGCTGAATGAGATCCATAGTATAATACTCTGTGTTGGAAGGTGTTTAAACTTTTAATTATGGAAGTTAATTCCTCAGGTTTAATATCATTTAAATCTTTTTCTGAAATAATATCTCTGAAAGGAGATTTAGTTCCATAAGCACCATAATTGTACATGGCGGTTTTGATAACATCTTTAGAGAGTTTATCATCAGCTCTTGTTTTTAAAACATCACTAACCAAATTCTTTAATGCATCAGGATTTGGTTGAGCGTCAGCCAATAAAGCTTCGAAAATTGCAAGTCCTTTGGTTAAGTTTTCACTTAATCCTCTTAGGCTAACCCAAGTTTGGTCGCCAGAACTAAAAACATTGAAAGAACAGCCTGCTTTGTAAAGCTCTTGTTGAACTTGAGCAGGAGTTAATTTTGAAGTTCCTAGGTATGATAAATAATCAACTGCCAATTTAATTTTTTTGTTGTGATTGGTTCCCATATCGAAAACGTAATACAAATCAAAGGTTTTGTTTTCAACATTTTCTTTGTAAAGTACAGGAAGTGAGCTTTTCGCAGTTAATTTTTTGATATCTTTTTCATAATCTAAAAATACAGGTTCGATATCAGGAGTTTTGCTGTTTAAAATCTTTTTCAAAAATTCTGATTGGTCTTCACGATTTACTGAAACAGGTGTTAGTTGTGGTTTAACAACTTTTTTTACGTTGAGGTCTTCGCCAGTACGTTTGTAAACCACCACATAATTATCTTTTGTATAGTTTTTATTTGCAAAATCTACAATATCTTTCTTTGTGATTGCTGCTAAACGATTAATTCGTGAAACTTCTTCACTCCATGGAGTTTCGTTAACAAAAGCACTAACCATCGCTGCTGCTCTTGAGCGATTGTTTTCAGAAGATTTGATTTCATCTAATTTAAATTCGTTGATAATTGCTGGAATCAACCAATCAGGAAATTCTCCCTTTTTAACTAATTCAAGTTGTTCGAGAACTAAATCTTTTACTTCTTCTAATTTTTGACCTTCTTTTGCATTTCCATATAAAATATGAACAGAATAATCTTTCATTACATCAGCATAAGAACCAGCACTTAAAACTTTTTGTGCTTGATTTAAGTTTAAATCAAATAAACCAGCGGTGCTATTGGATAAAATTTTATCCATTATTTCCAAAATTTCGGCATCTTTAGTGCTTGCTCCGCCCAATCTGAAGGCTAACATTACATTTTCTGCATCAGGACCAACAACTTCTTTTACGATTGGTTTTAAAATTGGATCTTCAACTGGAGGAACATAAGCTGAAACTTCTTTATATTTTAGTTGGCCAAATTTTTCATCAATTTGTTTAATAACAACATCAGGATCAAAATCACCAGACAAAGAAATACACATATTATTTGGAACGTATTTCGTATTGTAGTAATTTTTCAATGCTTTAAGTGAAGGATTTTTTAAATGCTCAATCGTTCCAATTGTGGTTTGAGTTCCATAAGTATGTTTTTGAAAAACTCCTTCGTATAATGCTTCCCATGCTTTATCTCCGTCACTGTCCAAACCCATGTTTTTTTCTTCGTAAACAGCTTCTAATTCAGTATGAAATAGTCTGAAAACAGGATGTGAAAATCTTTCTGCTTCTATTGTAAGCCAGTTTTCAACCTGGTTTGAGGGAATATCATTGATATAAACAGTTTGTTCAACAGAAGTATAGGCATTGGTTCCTTTTGCTCCAATAACAGAAAGCATTTTATCGTATTCATTGGCAATTGCCAATTTTGATGCAACCCCTGACACACTGTCAATTACGTGATAAAGTTTGATTCTTTGAACAGAATCTTTTAAGGAGCGATAAACTTCGAACAAACTATCAATTTTGTTTAATTCAACAACTTCTTTTTTGTAATCTTTCGATCCAAAACTTTCGGTTCCTTTAAACATCATATGTTCCAAGTAATGGGATAATCCAGTATTGTCATGTGGATCATTTTTGCTTCCAGTTTTCACTGCAATTTCAGTTTGAATTCTAGGAGCATTTTTGTAAACAGTCATGTAAACTTTTAAGCCATTGTCTAATTTGTAGATTCTGGCATTAAGGGGATCGTTTGGAACTGTTTCATAACTGTACTTTTTTTGTGCTTGAATATTGGAAAATCCAATGATAAAAAGGATAAGCAATGATAATTTAAATAGTTTTTTCATATTATTTGTTTTGAGATTGATTTTTTAATCAGTAAAATAAAAACGTAAAATTAGGAGATATTTAAATATCAAACATCAATTTAAGTAAATAATTTTTAGGAAATTATAGAATCATTGACAGGACGAGGAATGCTACTGACAATTTAGTCTTTTTAAATGGATTTCGTCTTCTTTTGGATTGATAAGAGGCACATTTTCTGTTGAAACGTTACTTGTATCCAAACCATAAGATTTAATATCTGAGATTCCTATTTTCTTTAAAACAGAATATAAATCCATAATAAATTGCTCGAAAGCAGAGAAGTTAAAATCGTAATTTTGAATTCGGTCAATCACAACAAAACGGAAATCGGAAATAATATTGTATTGTCTCAAAGATTCGTATCTGCTTATTACATCGAGCTCATTATTCTGAACCATATCGTCAATTACTTGTTTAAAATACAAGTTGATTTTAGGATCAACTTTAAACCCTAGATTGAAATCGACTCTATAAATATTACCAGGAACTAAAGTTTCTACTTTATATTCGAGACGGTTTGGTTCATCAACATTATTTACATGAAGAAACCAATAAACATCGGCCCTTTTTGGTTGTTTGTTGATAATTGAATAAAGGATTTTCTTTTCAATTTCCTTTGTATAATTAGCTCGGGTAAGATAGACCAAATTTGTTGCATATTTTGGAATGCTCTTGTCCTTGGAAAGAGCCACTAAAATTTCTAGGTAACTTGCAATACCTTCATAATCTGAAAAGCGATTTTTTATTTTTCGTCCACGGTGCCATATATACATAATGCAAAATAGAACACCAGCCATTAAAATAGTAAACCAACCACCTTTAAAGAACTTGCTTAAATTAGCAAATAAGAAAGAACCTTCAATTGTTAAATAAACAATTAGGAAAAATATGGTAATCCACCCAGGTATTCTCTTAAAATATAAGTAAAGACTCACCAAAATAGTTGTCATTAACATAGTTATGGTGATGGATAATCCATAGGCCGCTTCCATGTTTTTGGATTCCTGGAAAAAGATTACTACAAAGCAGCATGAAGCCCAAAGAATCCAATTGATACTTGGAATATACATTTGTCCACGACTAATTGTAGGATAATTGATTTTTACTTTTGGCCAGAAATTTAAACTAATAGCCTCACTAATTATGGTGTAAGAGCCACTGATAAGAGCCTGACTGGCAATAACCGCAGCAAATGTGGCCACAATAATCCCAATAACAAGAAACCAACCTGGCATAATGGCATAAAAAGGATTTAAATCTGGAATTAATTCGGTTTTGTGATTTAGGATCCAAGCACCTTGGCCAAGATAGTTTAAGATTAAAGTGATTTTTACATAAATCCATGAAACTCTGATGTTTTTCACCCCGCAATGTCCCAAATCAGAATATAAAGCTTCGGCCCCAGTTGTACAAAGGAAAACGGCACCTAAAATCAGATAACCTTGAGGGAAATGTGCCAATAATTTATAAGCATAATAAGGATTAAACGATTTTAAAATTACAGGGAATTCAACTAATTGCAAAAAGCCAAGAGCACCAAGCATAAAAAACCAAATAAACATAACTGGTCCAAAGGAAGAACCCAAAAGTTTTGTGCCAAACTGTTGAATAATAAACAGAATGGAAATAATTATTAATGCAATTGGTACGATTGGAATATTGGAATTCAACATTTTCAACCCTTCAATTGCAGAGACCACAGTAATTGATGGTGTGATTATTCCATCGGCAAGTAGCGTAGCCCCGCCTATTAATGCAAATACGAAAACCCATTTAGCCTTTCTTCGAATCAATGCATATAAGGAGAAAATTCCACCTTCACCTTTATTATCTGCTCGAAGTGTAATGATGATGTATTTTAATGTTGTTTGAAGTGTTAAAGTCCAAATAATACAAGAAATGGCGCCAAAAATAAAATCTTCAGAAACTGTTTTCGTTGAGTTTAAAATTGCCCTCATTACGTAAAGTGGCGAAGTTCCGATATCACCATATACAATGCCAAGTGTAACGACAAGGCCAACAGCACTTAATTTCGCGAAAGGACTCAGGTTTTTTTTAGCAGTTGTCATTGGTGATTTTCAGGCAAAAATAATTCTGCCAAAATTAATTATTAAATCGATTAAATAATTTTTTTTGATTCTTTTTTTATATAAAAATTGACCTGACTAAAAGTCAATGTTCATAGGGATTGAAGCAAATTCAGCGCTGTTTTTTTCAACGATTTCAATTATTTTATAATTAATTTCTTCTTTTATGCTTAAATATAAAGGCCAATCCATAGAATCTACGAAATACAAAACCATAATATCATAGGAATTCGGTCCAAATTCATGGAATTTTACTTGGCCATCTTGGTTTGTGTGTTCATGAGTATTGATATATTCTTGAGTTTCCGAAACAATGGCCTGGATTTTTTCTGTTGAAGTTCCTATTTTTAAGCGAATTTTAAAATTTGCTCTTTGAAAAGTACGTAAAGTAAGATTGTCAAGTTCAGCATCTACCATTTTTTTATTTGGAACAGTAACGAAGCTTTTTTCTAAAGTTCGAATTCTCGTACTCCGAAATCCAATTTTTTCAACAACTCCTGTTATTTCGCCAACCTTCACCATGTCGCCAACCGTAAAAGGTTTGTCAAGAAATATGGTAAAAGATCCAAGTAAATTTTCAAGACTTTCTTTTGCGGCCAAAGCAATTGCCAATCCTCCAATTCCAAGTCCTGCAATTAGAGAGCCAATATTTAATTGGAAAACAGTCCCGAGAATTACAAATATTCCCAATAAAATGGCGAGTATTTTTAGGGATTCTTTAATAAAAGGGATGATTTGGTTGTCTTGTTTTGATTCCGTTTTTTCTGCTTTCAACAGCATTATTAATCCTATGAAATCAATTATTCTGAGAAAAATCCATATCATTGTTGACATAAAAATGACTTCAAACGATTTTTCTAGAACCATTTTTAGGCCAAATTCTGTTTTCGGAACTAAATTCAGATAATTTGGAAAGGAAAGTTGGTCAAAAGCAATATAAACAAAAATGAGCAAAATAAATAAGCTAAATGGCTTATGAAGTAAATCAAGAAAGTTTTCTGCTGTGGTTTCTTTGGAGTAATTTTTAAATAATCGGAAAATTAAACGCCCAGCATATCTGGTTATCAGTCTTCTGAAGATAATTCCTGAAAGAATAATTCCCAAAAACCAACAATATTTTTCTATTGTATTTCCAAAAAACACAATTCCTAATATCTCCGAAATGTTATCCATGGGTTTGTTTTCTATTTATCCAATTCATTTTATTTGCAAAGTTAAAAATCTAATTTGTTAAAAATTGTTTGGTCAACATTATTTTTTTTCTATTTCAACACAATAAAAAACGAAATAATGCTACTTTTGTTAATTGAAAAGAAAAAAAGTTTAATTCGTAAAAGCTGTTTGATTGAAGAAGTTTGTTTTAAAAATTGGAATTCTTTTGTTTTTGTTCTCGCTTTTTGCAACTTCTTGTAAAACCACAAAGAAGCTTTCAAATGATGAATTCCTTGTTAAAAAAAACATAATTAAATCAGATAATTCCGAGATCAATACTGATGATATTAAAAGTTTTATTAAGCAAAAGCCGAATAAAAAATTATTGGGAATTGTTAGGTTTCATTTGGCTGTTTACTATTTTGCCGATAAATTTAAAGACAGAAGGCCAATTAAAGAAAAAAAATCAGCTGCACGTCTGGCAAAGAAAAAATTAAAACAGGGCGATAAATTTGATGAAGAAAAACAATTAAAAAAAGAAGAAAAGCGTGTTAATCGTTCGGTTAGAGAATGGCTGAAGTCTACTATTGGGGAAGCTCCTGTGATTTTGGATACCAATCTGACAAATAGCACCTTAATCCAATTAAAATTATATCTTAAAAGCAGGGGCTTTTTTCAAGGAGAAATTTCCAAAGAGATAGTTTACAAAAAAAGAAAAGCCGAAATTACTTATAAAATTAAATCAGGTCCTTCATATAAAATCAGAAATGTTAATTACCTTATTGAAGATAGCCAACTTTCTTCCTATGTAATGCAGGATTCCGCAAATTGCTTAATTAAACCGAATGATAATTATAATGAAGATGTTTTAGTTAAGGAACGGGAAAGAATTACAAAAAACATAAAAGACCTCGGTTATTATTATTTCTCAAAGGAATTTATTTATTTTAAAATCGACTCAACAATGGGAAAAAACCGATTGGATGTTTTTTTAGGAATTAAAAATTTAGTGGTGAATAAAAAAACGGATAAGGACACTATTTTAAAAAAGGATCATAGTAGATATTTAATTAGAAGAATTATTGTTTATCCTGATTTCACGGTTTCTCAAAACGATACTACAAAAAACGACACCAACATTATTTATATTCAGCAGCGATCAAAAAAAAGCAAGTTGATTGAATATGTTTTTCTTCAAAAAGGATCCGATTATAGAGTGAAGCCAAGAACTATTACTCAGTGTGTTTTTGTTAAGCCTGGAATTTATTATAAACTGGAAGATGTAAACCAAACGTATCAGCGACTTTCTGATTTGAAGATTTATAAATATATCAATGTTACTTTTAATGATATTTCATATGATTCCATAAAAAATCCTCAGCATGCAAAAGAATTAGAATGTATTATTCAACTTTCCCGAACTCCGATTCAATCTGCAGAGTGGGCATTAGAGGGTACAAATTCTTCCGGAAATCTGGGTGTGGCTGGCAATATTGTTTATTTAAACAAAAATGTTTTTAAAGGGGCGGAAATTTTTAATCTGAAACTAAAAGGAGCTTTAGAAGTTCAAAAAGTTTTTGGAGATGCAAAACCTACTGATAATATTGATCAAATAATCCCGTTTAACACAATGGAAATTGGTGCTGAGGCTGGAATTGATATTCCTAAGTTTTTAATTCCTATAAAACAAGAACGATTTCCAAAATATTTTAAACCAAAAACTTCCACTCGAGTCGGTTATTATTATCAAAAGAGGCCGGATTATACAAGATATATTACCAATGTAACTTTTGGATATGATTGGAAAGAAAATGCTTTTAAAAGGCATATTTTAAATCCGATTGATTTAAATTCAGTGAAAATATATCCTGATTCTGCATTTTTGGCCCGTTTAGAAAATGTAAATCCAAATTTAAAACGAAGTTATGAAGATCACTTAACTCCAGCATTTTCCTATAGTTTTATTTATAATAACCAGTTAGTTGGAAAATCGAAGAACTTTGTTTATTTCAGATTTAATTATGAAATGGCGGGCAATTTGATGAGACTTTACAATTTTTTATCAGATTCTTTGAATTTGAAAGATACCACATATCAAATTTTTAAAATTAAATATGCTCAATATATCAGGGGGGATATTGATTTTAGATACTACAGCATTCTTAGCCCGCAAAACAATATTGCTTTCAGATTTGCGATGGGAGCAGGATATTCCTATTTAAATTCGAGTGAATTACCATTTGAGAAAAGTTTTTTTGTAGGAGGTGCTAATGGACTTCGTGGATGGTTAATGAGGAGTTTAGGGCCTGGAGGATATTACGATTCTACCGGCACCAGTTTTGATAAAGCTGGGGATTTATACCTTGAAACCAATTTGGAATACAGATTTAATATCTATAAATCATTTAAAGGTGCGGCTTTTGTTGATGCTGGAAATATTTGGCTAAGTAAACCCAACTCAAGATTTCCTGAGGGGGATTTTCAAATAAAAAAATTCCCGGGCCAAATTGCTTTGGATGCTGGATTGGGCGCTCGTTTTGATTTTTCCTTTTTCATTATTCGTTTAGATGCCGCTCTTCAAATTCGGGATCCAAAAATGCCAGAACCAAATAGGTGGGTCATAAAAAATGCCACAACCAAGAAAATCAATTTTAATTTCGGAATAGGTTATCCTTTTTAATAATTTAGCTTTAATAATGGTTAAAAGAGTTCATTCTGCTTTGTTAAAGCAATTTCCTTATCAGCCAACGGTTGGGCAGGAAGAGCTCATTTCCCTACTTTCTGGTTTTATTGTTTCGCCTGAAGAAAATGGCGTGTTTATTATTAAAGGTTATGCTGGAACTGGTAAAACAACCATTGTTGGTGCCATTGTTAATGCATTACCAGAGTTTAAAGTTCGGTCGGTACTACTCGCACCTACTGGAAGAGCAGCAAAAGTGCTTTCCAATTATTCTGGGAAAGCGGCTTTTACCATTCATAAAAAAATTTATCGCATTAAGTCTGCAAAAGACGATTTTTTTAATATTGCCCTCAGCGAAAATCTTCACAAGAATACCATTTTTTTGGTTGATGAAGCTTCAATGATTTCTGATGCTGGAAATGCAAATGATGGTGGTTTATTTTCAGGAAGAAATTTGCTTGACGATTTATTCGAATATGTTTTTTTAGGCGGAAATTGTAAACTCATTTTAATTGGAGATACTGCACAGCTTCCTCCTGTTAAACTTGAAATTAGTCCGGCTTTAGACGAAAAATACTTAAAAGCCACATTTAACGCCCATATTCAGGTGTTTGAAATGAAAGACGTTGTGAGGCAGTCAGAATCGTCGGGTGTTTTAATGAACGCCACCTCATTACGGAATTTAATTACTTCAAAAAAAGGTTTTTCTCCGAAATTTGATTTAAATAATTTTGCGGATATCAAACATATCAGTGGAGCTGATTTAGGTGAAACTCTTGAAAACTCTTATAGCAAATATGGAAAAGACGAAACAGTTGTAATTTGCCGATCCAACAAAAGAGCCAATATTTACAATAAACAAATTCGAAGCAGCATCCTTTACCAGGAGAACGAACTTTCTTCAGGTGATAATATGATGGTTGTGAAAAACAACTATTATTGGCTTCCCGAAGAATCAAAGGCAGGTTTTATTGCAAATGGCGATACCATTAAAATAAATCGAGTTCTCAGAATTCAAGAAATGTATGGATTTCGTTTTGCGGATGTAATAGCTAGTTTAATTGATTATCCTGATGAACCAGATTTAGAAGTGAAATTACTTTTAGACACTATTGATTCAGAAAATCCTGCATTAAGTTATGACGAAAATCAACGATTATTCAACACAATTATGGAGGATTATATTGAAATTCCTAATAAAAGAAAAAGGTATTTAGAGCTTAAAAAAAATCCATTCTATAATGCGCTTCAAGTAAAATTTGCATATGCCTTAACCTGTCATAAAACACAAGGCGGTCAGTGGAAATCTGTATTTGTTGAACAAGGCTATCTCACAAATGATATGATTGATACCGGATATTTGCGATGGCTTTACACGGCAATAACTCGAGCAACTGAAAAATTATATCTGGTTAATTTCAATAAAGAGTTTTTTGTTTAATAGTAATTTTCATGTTTGCTTTATGCTTTAAGTATGCTTTATCCATGCTTTATATATACAGTAAGTATACAGTTGATATACACTAGGTATACAGTTACCATACTTCGTCCTTATATTATCCTTAAATGTGACATGTACTTGAACAACTATACCTGGCGGTTTAATAAAAACTTGGAATAAATACCTGTTCATATCTTTTAGGACAAAATAATAATTAAGAATCTATAAATATTTTATTTTTTGTATTTTTGTTAAAAAAACCAAAGGATAATATAGTCGTATTTTATGCAGGGACATGACATTGAAGCCGAACGCACGGAGATTTTAAAAAGGTATCGTAATTTGTTATCGGTTTGCAAGCCAAATACTACCAAGCAGGATAAACAACTAATTAGGAAAGCATTCAATCTTGCCTTGGAAGCGCATAAGGATATGCGTCGCAGGACTGGCGAGCCATATATTTATCATCCAATTGCTGTTGCCTCATTATCTGCAGGCGAAATAGGCTTGGGCACAACATCCGTTGTTTGTGCCTTGCTTCATGATGTTGTTGAGGATACGGATTATACTTTGGCCGATATTGAAGGATTGTTCGGTGAAAAAGTAGCAAGAATTATTGACGGACTCACAAAAATTTCGGGCATTTTTGATAATTCCAACTCCTCTTTACAAGCTGAGAATTTCAGAAAAATGCTGTTAACGCTTTCTGATGATGTTCGTGTTATTCTCATAAAATTGGCTGATAGGTTGCATAATATGCGAACTTTGGATTCGATGCCGCGGGATAAGCAATTAAAAATCGCATATGAAACTGCGTATTTATATGCGCCACTATCAAATAGATTAGGACTTTATGCCATAAAAAGTGAGTTGGAAGATTTGGCATTTAAATACACCGAACCCGAAATTTTCAATAGTATTTTCCAAAAGTTAAAGGATACTGAAAAAGAAAGATCCAAGTTTATTAATAAATTTATTTTTCCTTTAAGAAAAACGCTGTCCGAGCAAGGATTAAAATATAAAATTACAGGAAGAGCCAAATCCATTCACTCCATTTGGGAGAAAATGAAAAAGAAGGAAATTCCTTTCGAAGAGGTTTTTGATTTGTTCGCAATTCGTATCATAATTGATTCTAGTCATGAAAATGAAAAAGCTGATTGTTGGAAAGTTTATTCAATAATTACCGATTTTTATAGGCCAAATCCTGATAGACTCAGAGATTGGATTTCAACACCAAAAGCGAATGGCTACGAATCATTGCATACCACGGTAATGAGCGGAATGGGGAAATGGGTGGAAGTTCAAATTCGCTCCACCAGAATGGATGAAATCGCAGAAAAAGGATATGCTGCCCATTGGAAATACAAAGAAGTTGCAGCTGTTGAAAGCGGATTAGACGATTGGTTGAAAAAAATTCGGGAATTATTAAAAAGTCCGGATTCAAATGCATTAGATTTCCTTGAAGATTTCAAACTAAATCTTTTTTCTGACGAAATATTTGTTTTCACTCCGAAGGGCGACTTAAAAACATTGCCAATACATTCGACAGCGCTAGATTTTGCTTATAATATCCATTCAAAAGTTGGCGAAAATTGTATTGGAGCAAAAGTGAACTTGAAATTGGTTCCTATCAGTTACCAGCTAAAAAGTGGAGATCAAATAGAAATCATTACTTCAGTAAAGCAAAAACCTAAAGAGGAATGGCTAAGTTCTGTGGTTACAGCAAAAGCCAAATCCCGAATTAAGGATTATTTGAAGGATGAAAAAAGGAAGGAAGCCGAACTTGGAAAAGTTCAGTTAGAAGAAAAATTGTCTCAGATGAATATTGAACTGAACAATTCAATTTTGAATAAATTGATGCTTTATTTCAATGTAAAAACACCAATTGATTTGTATTATGATTTTTCAATTGGTAAAATTGGCGTTAAGGAGTTGAAATCATTTAGCCAAGAGGGCGAAAAAAGTAATTGGTTAAATTTCTTAAAACCAAGTTTTATTTTCCCTAAAGAAAAGGAAGAATCGCATAAAACTCTTGCTGAGGATTTGCTTGAAAAATACAAACAAAAAAAGAATACCATTGTTATTGGTGATTCTGAAGAACAGCAAAGTTATTTACTTTCACCATGTTGTAATCCAATTCCTGGTGATGATGTTTTTGGTTTTATTACACTAAATGAAGGAATAAAAATTCATCGTACCAATTGTCCGAATGCAATAAATTTAATGTCCAGATATGCTTATAGAGTAGTGAAAGCGAAATGGACTTCCAAAGAGTCGGAAACATTTTTGTCAGGAATAAAAATGATTGGAATAGATAAAGTTGGAATTATCAGCAGTGTTACAAAAATTATTACAAAAGAGAATAATTTGAATATTCGTTCTATTCGTTTCGATAGTTTCGATGGAACGTTTGAAGGAATTATTATGCTTTACGTTAATAATACTGAACATTTAAATGATTTAATTTCCAAATTAAAAGGAGTTAGCGGTATCCAAAAAGTGCATAGAATTGATAAAGAAGATTAATTTTTTTGGTCAAGGATTTATTAATTTAAAATTAGTATTAATAGCAAAAAAAAATGTAATTTTATACCGTGAAAAATTAAATTTTTATGTCAAAAAAAGAAAATGAAATTTTAGAAACAGTGAGACAGATTTTTACGTCTTACTTGGAGCTTAACGGCCATAGGAAAACCCCAGAACGATATACCATTCTTCGCGAAATATATTCAACTGATGGTCATTTTGATATTGAAACGCTTTATATTAAAATGAAAAATAATAAATACAGAGTTAGCAGAGCAACTTTGTATAATACTATTGAGCTTTTGTTGGCATGTAGATTGGTTGTAAAGCATCAATTTGGAAAGAACTCCTCCCAATACGAAAAATCTTTTAAATTTCAGCAACACGATCATTTAGTGTGCATTGATAGTGGTAAAGTATTTGAATTTTGTGATCCAAGAATCCAGGATATTCAAAAATCTATAGAAAAATCTATGAATTTTGAAATTTCACATCATTCCTTGACTTTTTATGGAAGATGCAAAAAGGCCGGTGATGGTAATTGCGAAAATTGTTTCCAATTAGCTAAGTAGTTTTAGTAAATAAATAATAATAGAATTTGATGAAAGTAGATGTATTGTTAGGTCTTCAATGGGGAGATGAAGGAAAAGGAAAAGTTGTAGATGTATTAACACCAAAGTACAACGTAATTGCTAGATTTCAAGGAGGGCCAAATGCCGGACATACATTGGAGTTTGACGGAATTAAACACGTTTTGCATACCATTCCTTCTGGAATATTTCATAAAAATTCTCAAAATATTGTTGGTAATGGTGTTGTAATTGACCCCGTTATTTTTGTAAACGAAATAAATAAATTAGCAAGTCGCGAAGTAGATTTTCACAGTAATTTATTGATTTCTAGAAAAGCTCATTTAATTTTACCTTCTCACCGTTTGTTGGATGCTGCTTATGAAGCTGCAAAAGGAGAATTGAAAATTGGATCCACATTAAAAGGAATTGGACCAACTTATACTGATAAAACCGCCAGAAATGGATTGAGAGTTGGTGATAGTGAAGCTCCAAATTTTAAAGAAAAATATAAATCATTAAAATTTACTCATCTAAAAACTGTTGATTTTCTAAATTTCGATTACTCAAGATTTTTAATTGATGGTTTAAGTTTCGATGAATATGAAAAAAAGTGGTTTGAGGCAATTGAATTTATTAATACCCTCAAACATATTGATGGTGAGATATATATTAACCAACTTCTTTTAGATAAAAAATCAATTTTAGCAGAAGGCGCTCAAGGTACTTTACTTGATGTTGATTTCGGTTCCTATCCATTTGTAACCTCATCAAACACTGTTTGTGCTGGTGTTTGCACAGGATTGGGAATTTCTCCTTCAAGGATTGGAAAAGTTATCGGAATTTTTAAAGCTTATTGCACCAGAGTGGGAAGTGGTCCATTTCCTACAGAACTTTTTGATGCTACAGGTGAAGAATTGCGTAAAAAAGGAAATGAATTTGGTTCAACTACTGGCAGACCAAGAAGATGTGGATGGCTTGATTTACCAGCTCTTAAATATTCCATCATGCTTAATGGGGTTACGGAGTTAATTATGATGAAAGCAGATGTTTTGAGTTCCTTTGAAACTATCAATGTTTGTACTCATTATAAAATAAACGATGAAGAATTAATTGATTACGTTCCTTACGATTTGAGCAGAAAAGATTTAGTTCCAGTTTATAAAGAAATGCCGGGTTGGGCTGCCGATTTAACTGGCATGACAAATATTAATGATTTGCCAAAAGAACTTGTGAGTTATATTGAGTTTATTGAAAAAGAGGTAGGCGTTCCAATAGCAATAGTTTCTGTGGGACCAGATCGGACTCAAACTCTTATCAGAAAAGAAATATAGACTGGTCCTTTTTGTATTGATAGGAAAATTATTTGGAAATTAAAAAAAGTTTAAAAATATAAATCACCATAAATTCCTTAGGTATGAAAATTAAATTTCTTATTCTATGCTTGGTTCTAATTTCTGTTTCTTCTATAGCGCAAGATGTAATTGATGAAGCTACTATTCCTGCGGCGGTTACAAATGCCCTTAAAAAGCGTTATTCCGATGTTAAAAGAAGTGAATGGTTTAAAAATAAGGATCATTTTGTTTGCAATTTTGTTTCTGAAGAGCAAGCCTTTGTGGCTGAATTCACCCCTGAAGGTGCATGGGTTTCCACATCTTCTATAATTTCCGTAAAAGATGCCCCTGGTTTTATCATCAACCTCGTAAAAACCGATTATAAGGATTTTAAAATTAAGGAAGTTCAATCAGTTAAAAAATCAACTGGCGAAAATTTCTATTTGGCCACAATAAAAAAAGAAGGTGTAAATCAACCTAGTACCGATTTGTATTTTGATTTAGGAGGAAAACTTACCAAAAAAGTTGATCAGGACGAAAAGAAAATCAATAAAGAAATTGCTGTAAATGAGGATAAAGTTGTTAAAAACAAAAAGGAAGAAAAAATCACAAAGGATAAAAAAGATGAAAATTCAGATGTAATGGAAGTGAAAACTGGGAAAATTGAAGTTGCTAAAAATGAAGGCGATGTCCCACCAGCAGTTCTTTCGAATTTTAAAGCAAAATATCCTGATGCTACAAAAATTACCTGGAAAAAAGAAACTGAAAATTTTGTTGCCACTTTTATTTTAGATGAAGTATCTACTACTGCTGAATATTTAGCTTCTGGCGATTGGGTAGTTACAAAATCTCGGAATTCGGCAAGTGATATCCCAGGTTTCATAATTTCTTATATTCGAACCAATTATAAGGAATTTAAAATCAAATTGATTGAACTTAATAAAAAGTCAAATGGGGAAATTTTTTATTATATCCAGGTAAAACGTGAAGGAGCCAATCAGCCTATTACTGAATTGTTTTTCACACTCAGTGGTACTTTTATTAAAAAAATTGATCCTGAAGATAAAAAAATCGACAAAGATATTGAGATAGGTGAAGAAACCAATAATGATGGCGAAATCCAGCAGGGATCGGTTAGTCCAAAGGAATTACCATCGCCAATTTACACTTATTTGAAAGAAAAATATCCTTTATACAAAATAAAAGATGCTCAAATCTTGAAAGATGAGGATAATAAAAGCTTTTATAAGGCAACTATCAAAAAAGATGGAGACAAAAAGACACTAGATTTAAATTTTGACCTTTCTGGAAAATTTTTAAAACTAGATTAGCTTTTCGAACATTTTTAACTTATATTTACACCTTGCATAAAAGAAATTGCGAGTATCAACATAAGTAAACCCCCATCTTTGATGAAAGGAAGCCCAGATAAAAATACCATTCTTTTCATAATTACACTTTCCTCCTTTCTAACTCCATTTATGGGTTCGGTCAGTGGCATTTGCTTGCCTTCGATTGGAAAAGAATTCAATATGAATGCCATCACCCTTAGTTGGGTGGCAACTTCTTATTTGCTCGCTTCTGCCATTTTTCTTTTGCCAATTGGAAAAATTGCTGATATCGTTGGTAGAAAAACGGTGTTTCTTAGCGGAATGACGATTTTTACTTTGGCTTCATTGTTAACAGGATTCGCCTCAACCGAGTTTCTTTTGATTTTTTACAGGGTTCTCCAGGGAATTGGAAGTGCAATGATATTTGGAACCAGTATCGCCATCATTAGTTGTGTTTTTCCGGAAAAAGAAAGAGGAAAAGCCTTGGGAATTTCAGTGGCAGCGGTATATTTGGGTTTATCATTGGGTCCAATAATAGGTGGCTTTTTTACCGAACATTTTGGATGGAGAAGTCCTTTCTTTTTAGTTGTTCCAATTGGTTTACTGTGCGTAATTCTTGGCCTTATTAAAATGAAAGATCAATGGGCTGATGCAAAAGGGGAGAAAATAGATTATTTGGGCTCAATAATTTATAGCGCAACCATATTATTATTAATGCTTGGAGTTTCATTTTTGCCTGAGAACAGAGGAATCTATTTAATTGCTGGTGGAACTGTTTGTTTTGGTTTATTTATTTGGTGGCAAATTAAAACTCCAACACCGATTATTGATTTCAAATTGTTTAAAGGAAACAGAATTTTTGTTTTTTCGAATTTGGCTGCTTTTATTAATTACAGCGCGACTTTCTCCATTACTTTCCTTTTGAGTTTGTATTTGCAGTATATAAAGCAATTAAACCCATTGCAGGCTGGTATGATTATGATATCTCAGCCAATTGTGCAAGTATTGGTATCTCCTTATGCTGGGAAATTATCAGATAAAATTGAGCCTGGAATTGTTGCTTCAATTGGTATGGCACTCACTGTTATTGGATTAATCATTTTAACATTTATCAGCAAAGAAACCAATGTATTTCTAATTGAAGCCAGTTTAATTACACTGGGTGCAGGTTTTGGTTTGTTTTCTTCACCAAACACAAACGCCATTATGAGTTCTGTAGATAAAAAACTTTACGGAGTTGCGTCTGGAACCCTTGGAACTATGCGTGTTGTTGGACAAATGTTTAGTATGGGAATTGTGATGATTATTTTTGCTTTTTATATGGGAAAAGTTAAAATTACCCCAGATAAATACGATATGTTTTTATTAAGCATTAAAATAATTTTCGCCATCCTATCGGCATTGTGTATTATTGGCATTTTTGCTTCGGTTGCAAGAGGAAAAGTTATTAAAGCAAAAACGGAGTAAGCATCACTTCTAATTTTCCATCATTTTTTTATATTTTATTAACTTCTTTCCTTTACAAATTTCACTCATTATACCCAAGATTTAATTATTTTTGCAGATATTATCGTTTATCTGATGAAAATAAAGAGCATAAAGTTTTTCTTCAAATTGATATTTCTTTTAGTTGCAGTTTCAGCTACTGGAAATCTTTATGCTCAAAAAACTTCCAAAATTGAATTAGAGGGCGCAAATTCTCTGGAATATGATAAAGATATTGGTCCCAATGTAAAACGACTTATTGGTGATGTTCGCTTCCGCCAAGGAAATACTACACTTACCTGCGACAGTGCATATTTGTATACGGATGTGAATTGTATCGATGCATATGGAAATGTTCACATAGTTTCAGGTGGAAATAATATTTATGGTGATACCCTTAAATACAATGGTGATTCAAAAATAGCTGAATTGCTTGTTAATGTTAAAATGGAAGACAAGCAAATGACTTTAACCACCAATCATTTAATTTATAATCTAAATACCGATGTGGGTCATTATTTTGAAGGAGGAAAAATTGTTGACAAAAAAAATACTTTAACCAGTAGAAGAGGATTTTATTTTTCGAAAAAGAAAGAATTCTTTTTTAAAGATACCGTTGTATTGGTGAACAAAGAGTACATTATGCGTTCTGATACCTTAATGTACAATACTCAAACAGATGTATCGTATTTTTATGGACCAACAACTATCGTAAGCAAAGAAAATAATATTTACTGCGAAAATGGTTGGTACGATACCAAAAAGGATATTTCTCAATTCAATAAAAATGCTGTTTTTAAAAATAAAGAACAAACTTTAAAAGGTGATAGTTTATATTATGACAGAATAAAAGGAATTGGCAAAGCTTTCAAAAACGTGAATATCAAGGATAGTGTGCAAAAAGTTATTCTAACTGGAGAATATGCACTTTATTTCGAGAAAAAAGGCAATACAATGATCACGGATAATGCGGTGCTCACAAAAATAATGGATAAAGATTCATTGTTTCTGCATGCCGACACTTTGAGAGCAATTTTCGATAGCACCAAAACCAATAAAACTTTATTTGCATTTCATAAAGCAAAATTTTTTAAAAAAGATTTGCAAGGAATGAGCGATTCCATTGTTTATATTTATAAAGATTCCATTATCAATCTATACAGGAGTCCCATTTTATGGACTTCGGGAAATCAATTAACGGCAGATACCATAAAAATGATTTTGGGAAATAACGAAATAAAACAAATCAATCTTTATAGTTCATCTTTTTTGGTTTCTCGCGATGACACGGCTGGTTTTACAATTGCGAAGGATAAAAAAGCCATTGTGGATTCATTAAAATTTAATCAGGTAAAAGGCAAAAATATTGTTGGCCTTTTCGTGAAAAATGAATTAAAACTAATAAATGTATATGGCAATGGAGAAACCATTTATGTTGTAAAAGAAAGCACTGGCGAAACAATTGGCTTGAACAAAGCCGAATCAGCGGAGATGAAAATCGTGCTCACTGACAATAAAATTCAAAAAATTACTTTTATTTCATTGCCAAATGCAGTTCTTTTCCCCGAAAAAGATTTGCTTCCAAGTGAAAAACTACTGAAGGACTTCAAATGGTATTCCTATTTGAGACCCGAAAATAAAGAAGAAATTTTTAATTGGGCACCACTCAATCCAATGGCAAAGCCCTCAAAAACTAGATAAGGAAACTGATTTCTTTTAAATCAAATTCACTGATTTCTTTGTTTTTTTGTTCAATAATTAGTTTTCCGTATTCGCTAACACCAGTAATTTTTGCCGAAACTTTCTTTTTAGAAATAATAAATTCACTCAATTCATTCAATCTATAAAGTTCTGAGCGATATTCTTCGTTTATTGTTTCGATTTTTAAATTTTGTAGTTGCTGATATCTTTTATCTAAAAAACTGCAAAGGTTTTTTAATGAATTTTTAAGTGGAAGATTTTTGCCCGTTATATTTTTTAATGAAACTGGATTTGGTGCATCGCTCAAAAATTTTGTCTGATTAATATTAATGCCAATCCCAACAATAGATTCAGAAAAGGAATTTCCTAAAAATGAATTCTGAATTAAAATTCCAGCAATTTTTTTATTGTCGACATAAATATCGTTCGGCCATTTTATTTTTACTGATGAGGACTGATCTGGCAAATTGGATTTAACGAAATCGGCTACTCCCAAAGCGATTGTTTTATTGAGCAAATAGCATAAATTGGGTTCTAGAAATATTGGTTTCAATATCACGCTAATTGTTAAATTTTTGTCTGGTTCACTTTCCCAGTAATTTCCATCCTGTCCTTTTCCTGCAGTTTGCTCAATTGCAAAGACAATTGTGCCATCAATTTCCTTGGTTTCTTTGCTTAATTTTCTAGCATATTCGTTGGTCGAATTAACGGTTTTAATTTCGATAATTTGGTTTCCAATAATTTTCATTTTCCGAGTATTTAAAATTCAAAACTAAATAATGTTAAAGTTAATTAATCTATTTGATATTATTTATTTATATGAACAAAATTAGTTATTTTTGCATTTACAAAATTTAGATATTATAATGGCCAAAAAGGTAGTGAAAAGTGGCTCCGACATGTTAGCGGAGATTATTATTAAAGGAATTCAAGAAAAAAAAGGGAAAGAGATAGTTTGCCTGAACTTAAAAGAAATTCACAACGCTGTTTGTGATTACTATATAATCTGTCACGGAAATTCTTCAACTCAAGTTAATTCTATTGCTGATTCTGTTGATTATGAAGTGAAAAAAGCAATTGGAATCAATCCATGGCACAAAGAAGGTGTTCAAAATGCAGAATGGATATTAATTGATTATGCAGATGTGGTTGTTCATATTTTCCAGGAAGAAACTCGCGATTTTTATCAAATTGAAAAACTCTGGGCTGATGCCGAAACTACTCTGATAAAATCAGATTACTAATACTTAATAAAGTAAAAATGTCAGAAGATCAAAATATTAAAAAAGAAAATAAACCAAATCTTGGGATGAAAAAGCCAAAAATGAGCTTTAATTTCTATTGGATTTATGGTATCATAGCCCTCGTTTTTATTGGATTACAATTTTTTAATTGGAATGATTCAGTTAAAGAAACCAAATGGGATGATTTTGAAGCCATGCTTCAAAGACATGATGTTGAGAAAGTAATTATTGTAAATAAAGAAAATGCTGAGGTATATATTAAAAAGGATTCTCTAAAAAGAGAAGTCTATAAAGGAATTGATAAAAAAAATACCGGACCTCATTTTATTTTCAATTTAGGAACAGTTGATGGTTTTAAGTTAGATTTAGAAAATGCACAAAAGAAAATAATTGCCAAAGATACCCTTCGTAAAACACCAGCTCAAAAGGAGCAAATTTTGAGGGAATTTAAACCACTTTCTATTGAATTTAAAAACAGAAAAGAATGGGGTGGAGAAATATTGGGTTGGTTAATTCCAATTGCAATAATGGTGGTTCTTTGGATTGTTATTATGCGCCGAATGGGCGGAGGCGGAGGCGGTGGCCAGATTTTTAATATTGGAAAAGCAAAAGCACAACTTTTTGATAAAGATACCATGGTTAGCATCAATTTTAATGATGTTGCCGGACTTGAAGAAGCCAAAGTTGAAATCATGGAAATCGTTGAATTCCTGAAAACACCGAAGAAATTCACTGAGCTGGGTGGTAAAATTCCAAAAGGAGCGCTTTTAGTTGGCCCTCCAGGAACAGGAAAAACTTTACTTGCCAAAGCTGTTGCAGGTGAGGCAAAAGTTCCATTTTTCTCATTGTCAGGTTCTGATTTTGTTGAAATGTTTGTTGGAGTTGGTGCTTCAAGAGTTAGAGATTTATTTAAGCAAGCCAAAGAAAAAGCTCCATGTATCATTTTTATTGACGAAATTGATGCGATTGGTCGCGCCAGAGGCAAGAATCCAATGAATGGATCAAATGACGAACGTGAAAATACTTTGAATCAATTATTAACCGAAATGGATGGTTTTGGAACCAACGTTGGAGTTATTATTCTTGCTGCAACAAATCGGGCCGATATTCTTGACAGAGCTTTGTTAAGAGCAGGAAGATTTGACCGTCAAATTCATGTTGAATTACCTGATTTAGAAGAAAGAAAAGCAATTTTCAAAGTTCATATGCGTCCTTTAAAACTTGACAAAACTGTTGATTTTGAATTCTTGGCAAAACAAACTCCTGGTTTCTCTGGGGCTGATATTGCCAACGTTTGTAATGAGTCAGCATTAATTGCTGCCAGAAAGGACAAACCTGAAATTCAAAAGCAAGATTTCCTTGATGCAATTGATAGAATCGTTGGCGGACTTGAAAAACGTAATAAAATTATTTCTATTGATGAGAAAAAAGTAATCGCCTTCCACGAAGCTGGTCATGCTGCTGTTAGTTGGTTAGTTGAACATGCTCATCCATTGGTAAAAGTTACTATAGTTCCTCGAGGAAAAGCTTTGGGCGCTGCTTGGTATTTACCAGAAGAAAGGCAAATCACAACATCTGAACAAATGTTTGATGAAATGGTTGCTACACTTGGTGGAAGAGCATCTGAAGAAGTTGTTTTTGGAAGAATTTCAACAGGCGCTTTAAATGATTTAGAAAAGGTAACCAAACAAGCATACGCCATGGTTGTTTATTATGGCTTGAATGAGAAAATTGGAAATATGAGTTATTACGATTCCAGTGGATCGCAAGAATATGCACTCACAAAACCTTTTAGCGAAAAAACAGCACAGGTAATAGATGAGGAAATTCACAAATTAATTGAAAAAGCCTATCTTCGTGCTAAGACTCTTTTAACTGATAATAAAAACTTACTTGAGAAACTTGCGCTACTTTTACTTGAAAAGGAAGTTATTTTTAAAGAAGATTTAGAAGGCATTTTTGGAAAGAGATTGTTTGATAAAGATGTTGAAGAAGCCAAAAAAGAAGAAGAACAAAAACAAGCAAGTATATTGGCTCAAAATGACAATGTTTCAACAACTTTAGATCCGATAGCTGAAGAGAAAATTGAAACAGAAGAAAAGCCAAAAGAAGAATAAAACAGATTTATTCAAATAAAAATGGAAGAAAGTACAAGCAGAGAAAAAGTTCTGAAAAATATTAGGAATGCTTTGATTAGTAAAACAACAAGCTCATATCCTGATATTGATTTCGAATCAAGTGTTTATACTGAAATAACAGATTCTCTTGATATTGTTTTTGCAGAAGAGTTCTCTAAAGTGCAGGGGCAATTTGTTTATTGCGAAAATGAAGAGGATTTGGTTTCTAACTTATCTATTTTATTTTCCCAAAAAAATTGGTTCAATACCTTTTGTTTAGAAGAAAAAATTCAAGGTTGGCTAAAACAAGCTGAAATTTCCTATTCTTCGCTTGAGGTTGAACTATTGGATATGAATGTTTCTGTTACTTTCTGTGAATATTTGGTTGCACGGTTAGGAAGCGTAATGATTTCTTCACGACAAATTTCGGGGAGAAGATTAAATATTTATCCTCCAGTTCATATTGTTATTGCCTATACATCTCAATTGGTCCCTGATATTAAACATGCATTGTCGGCCATAAAAATAAAATATGCTGATAGGTTTCCATCTTTGGTTTCTTTAATTACTGGCCCAAGCAGAACAGCAGATATTGAAAAGACATTGGTAATGGGTGCTCATGGTCCAAAAGAATTATTTGTGTTTTTAATTGATGATAATTCCATAGAAGGAAATTAAAGAAATACAATGAAGGATCAGTGGACTAAAATATATTCATCAAACTATATTCACAAAGTAGAAATAGCACAGGCATATCTTGAAAGCAGCAATATCGAAAGTGTTATTGTGAATAAGCAAGATTCAAATTATTTTTTTGGCGAAATTGAACTACATGTAAATGTTGATCAAGCGATGGAAGCCAACCAAATTTTAAGCAAACAAGAACTGTGAAGAATTTAATTACCCGCACCATTACAGGAATCGTGTTTGTGACACTGATTATTGGCTCTATTTTATTCAGCCATGAATCATTTGCTATTGTTTTCGGAATTATTACTATTCTGGGCTTGTACGAGTTTTATCATCTTTGTGAAACTGATGGAATAAAACCAATGAAGTATTATGGGATTTTTGTTGGGACAACTTTGTTTGTTTTAATATCCCTGTTTTCCATGAATCTAATTGATAAAAAACTATTATTGATTATATTTCCTTTGATTTTCTTAGTATTTATTTTTGAACTTTATAAGAAATCCGAAAAGCCTTTTACCAATATTTCATATACCATATTTGGAATTTTTTACATTGCTTTGCCGCTTTCATTGCTTAATTTTATTGCAAAACCCAATTTTAATCTTGGCGAATATCAATATGCTGTATTATTGGGATTCTTTTTGCTGATATGGATTTACGATACAGGCGCCTACGTTTTTGGAAGTTTATTAGGTAGACATAAATTATTTGAAAGAGTTTCTCCAAAGAAATCTTGGGAAGGCAGTATTGGAGGTTCATTGGCTTGCATTGCATTGGCTTATGCGCTTTCAATTTTTTACCCAGAAATAAAAATGGTTGATTGGATCGTGGTAAGTATAATAATAATAATTTTCGGGACTTTTGGCGATTTGGTTGAATCACTTTTCAAACGTAGTATTAATTGCAAAGATTCTGGAACCATATTTCCGGGTCACGGTGGAGTTTTAGACCGTTTTGATGCAGTGCTTTTAGCTGCACCATTTGTTTTTAGTTATTTAGAGTTAATAAAATTATGACAATTCACAAAGAAGGATATAAAATTATAGCAGTCTCCTTTTTGATTATAGGAGCCTTGGTTGTAATCGTAAATTTGATTTTTCCATCGCAAAGTATCATACACTATTTGTTTTATGCTTCATGCATTGTTTTTTATGGATTGATTGTTTCTTTTTTTAGGATTCCCAGCCGTAAAATTGTTCTAGATGATAATCATATAATTTGTCCTGCCGATGGTGAAGTGGTTGTGATTGAAGAGGTTGAAGAAACTGAGTTTTTTCATGAAAAACGCTTGCAAGTATCAGTTTTTATGTCTCCGCTGAATGTGCATTGCAATAGATATCCAATTTCAGGATTTGTAAAGTATTTTAAATATCATCCTGGTTTGTATTTGGTTGCCTGGCATCCAAAATCATCAACTGAAAATGAAAGAACAACTGTTGTGGTTGAAGACAAGCAGGGAAGGAAAATATTGGTTCGTCAAATTGCTGGTGCAGTAGCACGTAGAATTGTTTGCTATTCAAAAGAAGGTGATTCATGTGTACAAGGAGAGGATTTAGGGTTTATTAAATTTGGCTCTCGAGTTGATCTTTTTTTGTCATTAGATGTTAAAATAAACGTGCAATTAAAGCAAAAAGTAAAAGGCGGAATAGATGTAATTGCTTTTTTTGAATAATCTTAAATAGGTTTAACATTTCGTTAACAAAATACGTGTTGTCAATAAAGTTAATTCATCTATCTTTGTGTTATTAAAATGAAATAAATAATTTATATAAACTTAAAAACAAATTTTATGAAAAAAGTAGTTTTGTTATTAGCAGTATTTAGCTTTATCAGCTTCATCACAATGTCAAGTGCAAAAGCTCAAGATACAAAAGAAAAATCAAAAACAGAAGTTTCAAAAGAAAAATCTTGCTGCAAATCTGGTTCAAATGCAAAAGAATCAACTTCTTGCAATCATGATAAAGCAAAATGTGATAAAGGAAGTAAATCAAACACAAAATGCGCTGGCGAAAAATCTAAATGTTCTGCTGAAGAAAAAGCAAAATGTGGCAATTCTTGTAAACATTCTGAAGGAGATAAAAACTCAAAAACACCAGTACCACAAAAGTAAGGGTTGTTAAAAAATATTTTGAAAAGCTGCTTTATGCAGCTTTTCTTGTTTTATAGAAATCCATTTTTAAACAATAATCTTTATCTTTGCCTTTAAATTATTGAATTTTAAGAAATGAAACAAATAATCGTCCTGATTTTTATTTTAGTTTTTGCCAATAAATCATTTTCTCAATCTGAGATAGATAAACAAAAAATCTATTCAGAGGTATTAAAATCTTTTTTGGTTACCAAGGATACCGTGAAGGATTGTAAATTTTTAGTCTTAGATTCAACAACTGCTGCTCAATATCCATATCAGTTCCATGATAGTATTTATCAGAAATACTTTAAAATTGATAAAAAGGATTTTGATGCCTCTTATAATTTCATGCTTCAATATATTTCCTTTACAAAAAAGTTCGAGGCTTTTCCTAAAGAATTGATTAAAAATGACAGTCTTTTATTATTCAAGACTGATTCAGTTTATAGCTTTTTTGAGGAAAGCAGGAAGGATAAAAAGGCTGTGGAGAAATGCTGGGGAAAATTCTATCATACCATAAAATGCAGCGGTTATTGTCAGTTTTCGAAACCATATTTTATGGATAAAGAAACTGCCATGATTTATTTTTATGAAATTTCGGGAACTTCAGGTTCTGGCTGGACTTATATCTTCAGAAAAGATGGTGAAAAATGGCGTAAAGTTTATCAAAAACTACAATGGGGTTCTTAGAAAATCATCTGTTCTTCTTCAATTAATTTCAATGTAATATCTTTCATTTCCTGAACGGAATGAATGTGTGAAATAATCCAGAAAACTTTTTCTTCTTCAACAAAATTCTTTTTCAATAATAACCACAAATCTTTTATTTTATTTACAACCGTTTGATCTGGTTTGTATTTTTGAAGTTCTCCGTATAAATCCAAAATAAATAATTTAAAAAGTTCTCTAGCTTTGTTACTATCTGGGATTTTTTTACCTTTAATTTTGTCTGGAAGCATGGGGTTATAAAAGATTCCCCGACCAATCATCCATTTTTTAATAGTAGGATATTGAGATTTTATTTTCAAAAAATCTTCAAAACTGAAAATGTCTCCATTGTAAATAACTTCGTGTTTAAAAATAGGAAGAATTTCTTTTAAAACTTCGTGATGGATTTCTCCTTCGTACATTTGAATGCCAATGCGAGGATGAATAGTAATATTCTCTAGAGGGAAGTCATTAAGAACTTTAATGATTTCGAAAATCTCGCCTGTATCTTTATATCCAAGTCTAATTTTCACAGATAATTTCTGAGAAATCATTGGAATTGTTTTTTCAAGAATTTCTCTCAATAAATCTGGGTAAGGCAAAATTCCTGAACCTCTTTTTTTACGTGCTATATTTCTCATGGGGCAACCCAAATTCCAATTGAGTTGATTGTAATCCCAGCCTCTTAAAAAATCGGCCATTTGAATGAAATGTTCTGGATTATTCCCAATTAATTGTGGAATGACTGGCATGTCATGGTTGTTGATTGGATTGACATCTTTGGCTACAATGGGATAACCTTTAAGACCTTGAGTCATTGAAATGAACGGACTCATAGATGTATCTATTCCTTGATAATGGCGGCTATAAACATTTCGAAAAATGAAATCAGTATAACCATGTAAAGGTGCTAGAATTATCATGAGAATCAAGGTTTCTGCAAAATTAAAGTTTTGATGAGAATATGAAGTGGTTTTTATTTATTATTTTTATTATTTTTGTGTAAGTCAAAATTGGAATTATTCTAAATCCCCATTAGTTCTTGATTTTTATAAAGAACTACTAATTGGAAATAAAAAACATAAATATGAAAACTAAAATTTTATTCTTATCCCTAATTTTTTCTTCAATAATTGTAACAGCGCAAAAGGAAATAAGCTCATTTAGCGCCACAGGTTCAGGTGTAGCAACTGCATTTTTATCAGATTATCAATGTTTGGGCGTTAATCCAGCGAATCTGGGTTGGCAGCGAAATCCAGTTGCGCCAATTCACCTGAGTTTGCTAGAAGGTGGAGCTTCGGTTTATTCGGATGCTCTGATGAAAAATGAATTGATGAGAGATTTTATTTATAATAAAAAAACTCATTTTACTCTTGAACAAAAAGTTGATGCTGCTTTGGCTTTTGCAAATAATAAGTTTTCTATGAATGCTGATGTTGCCTGGCTTTCATTTTCTTACCAGAAACCTAAATTGGGTGGTTTTGCTTTTACAGTGAGAGAGCGGACTACATTTAATTCTTATTTTAATGACGAGTTTGCACAATTGGTATTTCAAGGATACTCCGCACCATATTTTGATTCTTTAGCTATCGTAAATGGCGATACTGCTGGTTTCTCTTCAATGCCAAAAACACTTGGCGAGCTTGCCAATGGCACTAAAATTTCGGGGACTTGGTATAGAGAATATGTTATTGGATATGGCAGAAGTTTTATTTCCTCTGATAATTTCAAATTGTATGCTGGTATTGATGTAAAATATTTATCTGGATATGGAATTCTTGATATTAAAGATGAAAACAAGCAATTGTCGGGATTCTCTGCACTATCTCCATTCCTAAATGTAAGTTATGCTAATTCAACCCCATCAATAACTTCTGGATCTGGAATGAAATCAGTTGGTTCTGGCTTTGGCTTTGATATTGGTGCAACGGTTGAGCTTTTCAAAAAACTAAAAATAGGAGTTGCCTTGAATGATATTGGATCAATTACTTGGGACGGTAATGTTTATGAAGCAAAAGACACTGTTGTAAATATGGTTTACAATCAAGGTTTTTATAGCTTCCAAATGATTGATGAAATTAAAAAGTTAATTATGGATTCTACCATGTTTAATTGGCAAGGAAAGTCTTCGCATAAAGTTGCGTTGCCTGCTAATATGAGAATTGGAGTAAATTATAATTTATCAGAACGCACAAGTGTTGGAGCTGATTGTTATATTCCAGTAAATGACAATGCCGGAAGTTTTGATAAAGCGATTATTGGTGTGGGTGCCAATATTGGTTTATGGAAATTTTTAACGGCTTCTGTTGGTGTGGGTTTTGGTGGAAATTATGGATTTGTTGTTCCACTTGGATTCGTTGTAAACGTTGGCGATAAATGGGAAATTGGAATCGCTTCCAGAGATGCTGTTACTTTTTTCAAAAAGAGCAATCCAACTATGTCAGCGGCCTTAGGATTTTTGAGGTTTAATATTGGGAATTAGTTTTTGGTTGAGGAAGTTTTTGAGACTTGAAATTACTCTTTCTAACCCAACCTCGGATCCGATTTTATCGGCAACTTCGCCATTTTTTTAACTTCAATACTTGGGAATCCAAAATCCTCCACCACTTTGCCTAATATTAAATAAACGCCACTTCCTGCAAAAGGATATTCCTTCAATGCTGGAGGAAAATGTGTAGTGTCGAAAAAGTTTCTTTCAGTATCTAAAAAAGTCCCAAACGCCATCGTGTCGCCTCTGCTGGTTCGAATCCATTTGTAGG
>JACAAW010000170.1 GCA_013377115.1 Bacteroidota bacterium
ATAATATGGATTTAAGATTAAGTTCTGAACATGAATTAATCAGAACAACTGTAAGAGATTTTGCTGAACGCGAAATCAAACCCCTAGCTCACGATCTTGATGAAAAAGGAGAATTCTCAATTGAGCTCACAAAGAAAATGGGTCAGATGGGATTGTTTGGAATGTACCTTCCAGAAAAATATGGCGGACAAAACCTGGATGTATTGTCCTACATTATTGCTGTTGAAGAAATCGCAAGAGTTGATGGTTCCCATGCAGCAACATTAGCGGCGCATAATTCATTGGGAATTGGTCCAATTTATTATTACGGAACTGAAGAACAAAAGATGAAATATCTTCCAAAACTTTGTACTGGCGATCATCTTTGGGCTTTCGGATTAACTGAGCCAGATGCCGGTTCTGATTCAAGAGGATCAAAAACCAAAGCTGTTTTAAAAGATGGAGAATGGACGATTGATGGTTCTAAGATTTTCATAACCAACGGTGCTTCGGAAGTTGGAATGGGTGTTACCGTTCAAGCTGTAAGCGAAATAAGAGATGGCGAAAAAATATTCTCTACAATCCTTGTTGATCGTGGAACGCCAGGTTATGACCCAAAACCAATGCATGGTAAAATGATGTGGAGAGCGTCAGATACTGCTCAAATGTTTTTCGAAAATTGCAAGGTGCCTGAAGCAAATTTACTTGGAAAAATTGGTGAAGGTTCAAAAATAATGCTCAGCACTTTAGATAATGGCAGATTATCTATTGCCGCTATGGGATTAGGATGCGCTCAGGGTGCATTCGAAATGGCATTGGAATACGCACAACAACGTAAACAATTTGGAAAACCATTGGTGAAAATGCAGGTAATTGCATTTAAATTGGCTGATATGGCAACGAAAATTGAATTGGCAAGAAACCTACTTTATAAAGCCTGCTGGTTAAAAGACAATCATATGCCATTTGCTAAAGAAGCTGCAATGTCGAAACTTTATTGTGCTGAAATTGCTAAAGAAGTAGCAGATGAAGCTGTTCAAATTCATGGTGGTTATGGATTGATGAAAGATTATCCTGTTGAACGCTTTTATCGCGACCAAAGATTGCTTCAAATTGGCGAAGGAACTTCTGAAATTCAACGATTGGTAATTTCAAGATATATTGGATGTTAGATAAAAAGCCTGAATGAATCATTCAGGCTTTTTATTTTAAAAATAGGCTCTCAGCTGGATACTCGCCACGTGAACCGTTTTTACATCTTTCGATTTACGACCATCATACATCAAATTTAATTGCAGATTTCCTGAAATATTTCTTTGATAAGATAAATTCCAGGTGGCATTAGAACCGATTTTCAGACCTTCTAGCATTTCATATGCCAGTGGCGTATTGGAGGAACCGTTGTACTTGATTTCTATATAGTTTATTTTTAGCAATAAACTTCCTTTTTTCAGAACATTGTATTTTATTTCCGTTCCGAACCTCTGGTTATTAGCTTTTTCCTGAATAGCAGATATCGTATTCTTTTTATCGCTGTATTTATAGTTAAAACTAAGTTTAAACGAATTATTTGGTTGAATCGCTATGATTGGTTCCACTTCCTGATAAAGCAGCCTATAATCACGATTGGTTAAATATTCTGAATGTGTTGTTTTTTCGCCCTGATTATAGGAAACATTGGCCGAAAATGATTTGGAAAAATTAACTCTTATTTTTCCACCATAAATTAATTGAGTCCTTGAGTCAAAACCATTGGTGGTGAGCATTTTGTTTCCATTTTCCTGATAATTTATTTCCATCCCAAATTTCGAATTGGTTCTGTTAAAGTATAAAGTATTTCTAAAAGAAGAATTTAATGATATTAATGTGCTATCAGAAACCAAGGTTTCAAAAGGATTGTAAACATCTTTGAAGTCGCTATTACTTGTTTTGCGATCAATTCGATAGGTTGATATTGCAGAGAATTTTGAAATTATTTTCTTTAAACCCTTTTCGTTAGCCCAAACTATTGCTGGATTAATATTTAAAACTTCGCTAAATAAATTGGAATAGGTTTTTACGTATTCATTTGTGGGGGTATAAACTTTGATATAATTGGCCTGATCCTGAAAAGCGGCAATTTCGAATTCACTGAGTTCTTTAATATCGTTGCTGTTATAATCTGTCCAGGCGTAAATTCCTTGTCCTTGAGCAACTTCAATATACGAAAACTCTTTTTTTACTTCCATTCCGGAATTTAATTCGTAAAAAGTATTGAGAGAAACACTGGTTTTAAAAAGTTTCACATTGTATTCAATTCTTCCGGCAACGGATTGGTCGGGCTTTAGCAAAACCAAATTGGTATCATTTATGGCTAAATTTCGATATGAACCAGTAAAAACAACAGTGTTTTTGGGGTTTTTGAGAAGCCCGATATTTAAACCAAAAGTTTCGCCAACGGTTGCGAGATTAAAGCCGTGCTTTGATGGAGAATAATCGAATCGCTTTTTATAATTGAGAGAATATTTGTTTAGAACAGTATCTGCACTACTCACAAATGCTTCGTATTCATCAAATGCAAAGCTGGAGGTTTGCAGACTGTCTTTATTCACATCTTTAATATAATTTCGTTCTTGTTCTTCTTTTGCACCAATAATTAGAAATTTTATTTTTTTCGACAAAGCGACTTTTTGTTTATAATATTCGGTATTGTTTACCAAACTTTTTGAGCTAAGATAACTTCCCGCAAAGGTTAATTGAAATCCAAATTTCTTTAAATCGCCATTTAAAACATTTTGTAATGCATTGTATTTATTTCCTTTATAAAACGACTTTGCCTGATAATTGAGGATTCCAGTTTTAGAATTTGCCAAATTAAAATTCAGTCCGGAGATGTTTTCATCTTCATTAATATTGACATTGGTTAAATTCCAGTTTCTTTCAAATTCAACATCACGATAGCGCTCTATTGGATTGAAAAGCTTGTTGACCCATTCGTGCTGAATTCCAGAAGTTAGTATCCATTTATTGGAATCATTTTTGTTTATCTGAAAGGCATTTTCGAGGCGAAATTTACCAGCATAACCCAAATTATCTTCTTTATTTTTGGTTGAAAATGTATTGAGGTCATTGTTCGTCATAGCGATTTCAACAGCAGCAATTGTCTTTTTTGTAATTTGGTATTCTGCTGAAAGCGTCACCATCTGCTTCTTTTTAGGTGTAACCAACAATACATAAGGCATATAGTTTCCCTGGCGAATTCCCGCGATAGGCGCCATCCACTGAAAAACTTTTCCATTGGCACTGCTTTTTATTTGAACATAATCACCTTTCCCCTGACCAACCAGAGAAAATCCCAACCGATAATGCGCACTATCTGCATTGTTTGAATAAACATAAACAGAATCGTATAAAACAGCTGCTACCAGCGTATCGATTCTTTTGTATAAAACTTCCTTATTGGTAAATGCAACACTATCAACATTTGGAACAAAAGCCATATCAAGAGAATCGCCAATAGCTGCTAAAAATTGCTTTTGTTCAATGGTTAAATCCTGCTGAATTGGCTGGTTTTTACTATCTTGTTCGGAGAAAACATTCAATTTAACTTTTAGCTTTTTGGTTTCGTATTCATCTCCAACAAAAAACATGGAACGTGAATAATTTTTATCCGAATACTCAAATTCAACGGTGATACGTTTGTCTTTGGTAACAATATTTTTAGGCATAAAAGTAAGCTCGGCGGTATTGTAATCAATAATATAATCATATTCCTGACCTCGTTTTTGCAATTGCCCATCAATATATACTTTTTCGGTTCCAGCCAGAACAATAATATAAAGCTCGTTATTAGCACCTCGAAGTTTATATGGACCTTGATTTCCTTCAATCGAAGCGATGGTGTTTTTGGTGTATTTTCCTTTTGAAATTGCACCTGCCAAAACGATGTTCATTTTTTGAGGTTTATCAGCTTTGGTAGATAAATCGAGGCTTGTACTAAAAATCCCACCCTGAGCTTTTTTATAAAGATTCATAAAATAGCTTTTCGGACGCTGCAATTCGAAATCACCAGCTATTAATTTGTTTTTCTTGTTGGTAAGCTGAATGAAAACTTTGTCAAAGTCCTGAATTTGCTGCGTATTTCCATCTGGTTGAATTGGAATATTATTGTCGGTTATTGCAGCTAAAACATCAATATCTTCGCTCAGCTTTCCATTTAATTGCAGGTTTAGATTTGAATTCACAATCACATCCTGACTGTTTCCAAAAGACAAACCTCTAGAAATACTTCCTGTTTTATTCAATCCATCAGTACGAAAAATATCATTATTTGGATTTTTGTAAACGTAATTGTAGGGGTTGTAATTTCCAGAATGATCGGGTTCAATTAATGTTTTTTCTTTATGAGCGTATTTCTTGGTAAAGAGAACAGGGAACACCCTATAATTTACATAAACAGAAGTAATAAAATTAGATTTTTTAGCAATTAGCAAACCTTTAACCAAGTCAATCTGGTAGGAATTCGTATCGAGAAGATTCCCAAGAGAATCTTTAAGAACTAAGGAACCAGGAACAATGCTTAAAGAATCAATTTTAGTGGTATCGCTGAGAATAAAGATCTTTTTTTGGCGCAAATTATTGTATTGCTGGGCAGATAATTGGCCAAACACAAACAATAATAAAAGCGTTATGAAGATTTTTCTTTTCAAAGATGGTTTAATTGTTTGCGTAATTTGAGATTAACATTAATAAGTAAAGGCAAAACCCTGATTTTATTGTTTGTAAAATTAAATTTTAATTATTAAAAATACTCTTTTTTTTGCATTTAAGGTAAAACCAAAGATTAGTTGAACTGTTCATGTTATGTTTCCTCAATTTAATGTTTTTATGAATCGCTATTTCATGAAAAGAAAAGTTTGACATTTCAATTCGCTGTTTTTTTTAATTAATTGATAAAAAATATGCTTTTTCCCTTCAATTTGTAAAAACTTTGTATCGTTTTTACAAAAACGATACAAAGTTCTGCCCATTTTAACATTTTCTTAATAATTGATATTTTAATTTTGCGGCATATTGAAAAGTCATTAGGATCCCCCCAATTTTAATATTTTCATTTTTAGAACCAAGTATTAGTACCTATATAAAACAGGTATTTTACATCCTGTATTAAGGAGAGATATACTCTAATTTTATTTCCTGAATTTTTATTAACCCACCTAAAAAAGAAATTATGAAAAAAAGCGCTACCAATTTGAAAAACTTAAATTTATTTAAGTTGAAAATAATGCGACAATTAACAGTTATTTTAATAATTGTTTTATTGCCTTTGTTTTCTATTTCGCAAACAGTTTACACATTCACTAATGCTGGGGCAACAGCCCAATACGGGCCAACACAGGCTCAGATTAATACAGCATACACTGCCACAACCTTAAATGGTTTGGTAACTTCAAATTCTGGAGTTCAATATTGGACTGTGCCAAACACAGGAACTTATAAAATTGAGGCTTATGGTGCTCAAGGAGGTGCAATTGGTGGATACAGCGGTGGACTTGGTGCAAAAATGAGTGGTGAATTTTCACTCACTGCAGGAGATGTAATAAGAATTGTAGTTGGTCAAGTTGGTATTGGAGTTGGAATGGGTGCTGGTGGTGGCGGAGGTTCGTTTGTTATTAAATCACCTTTTAATACTAATGCGTCTATTTTAGTGATTGCTGGTGGTGGTGGTGGTGCTTCATCCTATACTCCAAATAATGGATACGGTGGATTAACTGGAACTTCTGGAGGTACCACAAATTATCCAGGAGGGACTTCTACAGGTTGTTATGGATATGGAACTGGAGGGTCTTCAGGAAATGGAGGATTAGAAGGTTGCGCTGCAGCTGGTGGTGGTTTTTTTGGAAATGGAACAGATGGAGGTCATCAAGCTGGAGGCGGAGTTTCTTTTACCAATGGAAGTAATGGTGGTACAAGCACAAACGGAAGTGGTTTCACTCATGGTGGATTCGGATGTGGCGGAGCAGGCTCCCCATCTAATGGATATGGTGGCGGTGGCGGTGGCTATTCTGGTGGTGGCGGAGGTGGTTGGACAGGCACTTACGCTGGAATTGGTGGTGGCGGGGGTTCCTATAATTCAGGAGCAAGTCAAATAAATACAGCAGGAAACCATTCTGGTAATGGTCAGGTTATAATCACCAATCTTTTCTCAGCTTCAATATCTCAAACAACAAATATTTTATGTAATGGTGCCTCAACAGGAGCTCTTTCCGTGGCTGTTGCTGGAGGAACTTTAGGGGTTCCTGGGTCCACTACATTTAACTATACAGGATCAATGCAAACCTGGACTGTTCCTGCCGGAATTACTAGCATTACAATGGAAGCATGGGGGGCGCAAGGATGGTCAGGAACATATTCTGGAGGTTTAGGTGGTTATGCAAAAGGTGATATCACTGTAACTCCTGGACAAACTTTAAATATCTATGTAGGAGGTCAAGGGACAATTGCAAATATTGCTTATTCTCCTATGGGTGGAGGATGGAATGGTGGAGGAAATGGACAAAATAATAGTACTGGTTCCTCTGTTGGTGGTGGTGGTGGTGCATCTGATATTCGTATTGGAGGTACAACTCTTGCAAACAGAGTTATTGTTGGTCCTGGTGGTGGTGGATCTACGAATAATACGAATTGTTCTGGCGGGAATGGTGGTGGATTAATTGGATTAACAGGTGGAGGAACTCAAATACTTGGAACAGGCGGTACCCAGTCAGCTGGGGGAACAAGCGGTGGAGCATTAGGACAAGGTGGAAATGCTACTGGATCCATGACTCCATGGAATGGTGGTGGTGGCGGAGGATATTATGGTGGAGGAGTTTCAACTGCACATGGACCAGGAGGAGGAGGTTCCGCCTATATTACCGGTCTTTCAAATTCATCAACCACAGCCGGATTAAAAACTGGTAATGGTCAAGTTAAAGTTACTTACGCTTCATCTTACACATACACTTGGAGTCCAAATGTAAGCACAACAAACACAGCAACGGGCTTAGCGGCAGGAACTTATAATGTAACTGTGACCGATGGTGTTGGCGCAACAACTACAGCAACTTACACGATTACACAACCAACAGCAATAACAGCAACAACAAGTCAAGTTAATGTTTTATGTAAAGGTAATAGCACAGGTTCTGCCACGGTAGTTCCAACTGGTGGCACAGGAGCATTTTCTTATTTATGGACCGGCGGTGGCACAGCAGC
>JACAAW010000171.1 GCA_013377115.1 Bacteroidota bacterium
GTGAAATCAAGTAGTTTTTTGCTTGATTTTCTATAAACAGTGATTTTTACATCTGTTCCTTTTTTGCCTTTTAAAAGTTTTTTTACTTCCTCATCTTTTATTTTTATTCCTGCAATATTTTTTCCATTTACTTTTACAATTCGGTCTCCAGCATTCACGCCTTTCTCTTGAGAAGGACCTTTATCAATGGTGTTAATCACAACAACAGTATCGTGTATGACTCGAAACTCAACACCAATTCCATCAAAATTTCCTTGAATTGGGTCATTTGCTTCGTTAAATTCTGCTGCTGGTATATAGGATGAATGTGGGTCAAGACTGGTAAGTAATCCAGAAAGTGCTTTTTCAATCAAGTCTTCTTTACTCACAGAATCAACATATGAATTTTGAATATAATTTATTACATCATTAAGTTTGTTGTATTTACTGGCGCCAAATGAAAAAATGCTATTTGAAATACTGCTATTACTTGAAGAAATTTGAATCATTTTTGAACCCAAAAACATTCCCAATATTAAAACCAGGGCAAATGCAATAGGTAGATAAATATAATAGCGAGGTTTATTTTCCATTTTATTATTTTTTGCGAATTTAAAATAATAAAATTTAAAAATCTAATTTGAAATATTAAACACAGTTTCAATTAACAAAATTTAGTAAATAAAAAAGGCTGCCATTGGCAGCCTTTTTTATTTACTAAATTTTAGTTACAAGATGCAGAAGTATAAGTGTCATCCCAAATAGAGATAAACGAACTTGTATTTGCATCTACAGTTGCTTTAGTTCCACAATATTCTGTTGAATATTCAATCACTCCTGTTGAACGATCCGTTGCTGTACAGGTTTCGCATTTTTTACATGAAGTGAAACTTGCAGCCGATAAAAATGCTAATGCTAAAAAGAAAAATAATTTTTTCATGGTCTAAAATTTTAATTGCTAAAGATTATTTATTAATGCAAAAATATATAAATTTTTTTGTAATTTTTTAGTTACAAGAAACAGAATGATTACCATCTTCCCATGATAATCTATAAGTAGATTCACTCAAATTGTTACTTGCAGTTCTTCCACAATATTCTGTTGAATCATCAACTAATCCGGTAGTGTAATTTGTAGCAGTACAAGTAATACATTTTTTACAAGAACTTAAACCAAACGTTGTTAAAGATGCGATTGCGATTAAAAGGAAAATTTTTTTCATAATTATGTAGTTTTTATTAAATTAAGTAGTTTAATAGTGCAAATATAATAATAAATATATTTTAAAAACAAATTAAAAAATAATTCGATATTGAGGAATAATTGTTCGTCCTAATTGGTAGGTGAATTTTGTTTGGCCTGTTTTCCGATTAAAGTTCTCGTTAAACACATTTTTTTGATTGAAAATGTTTGAAATTTCAATGGAATATTCTGCTGTAACTCTCTTCATATTCATTTTGTAGGCAATTTTAAGATCTGTTCTCCAATAATCAGGAAACTTTTTTGAAAATGCTTGATCATCAAAATAAACTACATGTTGTTGAACTAATGATTGTTCAACATCGATTGGAGTATATCGTTGTCCACCACTTCTAGTCATTTTTATATCAATATCAAAGGTTTTTATGCGTTTTACGTCTTTTTTCCTTGGTTTTAGTGTAAATTCTTTTCCTACCAAAAGATTTACAGTGTAACCACCATTGAACACAGTATTTCTTTCAATTCCATCACTTCCCTTGTATTTTGAATCATAAACGGATGCAGTTGCTAGGTAATAAAGACCTTTATTTAAAAAATGTTCAAGTGTGATTTCAATTCCATAATTTTTTCCTGTTCCTTTATTTGTTAGTGTATCTGGAGCATAAACAACAAAGTTGGCACCTTGATTCAGGATTGAATAGCTGCTATTTGCAGCGTTGTTTATGGGAACATTTGAAACTTCCTGATAGTAAGTTTCTGCTTTCACTCTTGTAAATTCATTGATATTCCAATCATAGCTCAACACATAATGTAAACTATGAATCAAATCTAAATTTTCGTTAGTTCTGCTATAAGTTCCATCTGGCATTTTAACTTGGTTGAATAATACAGAAACAGGAACCATTTGACTGTGTTTGCCAAATCCAAGGCTTAAGCTTTGAGTTGGTGCAAAAGCCCATTTTAAACCAATTCTTGGCTCTGGTGAAAATGTTTTATTAAATGCAAAATATTGAAAATGAATTCCTGTATTTAGGGTAATCGTATTTGTTAAACGATATTGCCATTGCGCATATGGTTGAATTAAATATGATGAGCCTTTAAAATCAATTTTGCTGCGAAAAGCAGTGTCCATCGCAAAGTAAACACTGTCAACCAAATTGTAAAATAACTTTGAGGCAATAAAACCAAGTTTTACATTGTTTTTAATATTTATTTTTTTGTTGATATAAAAAGATGCAAGAAGCTTGTTTTCCATCAAATTACTATATTCATAAGGATGGGTTTGCATTGTAACAGGCACAACTGAATCCGTTCGGGTAGAGAAATAGTGATAGGTTCCAGCAATGGTAAGCCTGGTAAAAACTGATTTTGAAATCATATAAGTATGGGTTATCCCTGCAACAGCCATATCTGACCAATTGGTGATATCCCAACCTTGAATTCCATAGAAATCAATTTTTTCTTTTGTTGTATCTTTTTTACTATCAAGAAATGCAATTTGACTTTTTCCACCAACACCAAATACCGTAAAACTTCCTAATTTTGATTTAGGAATATTAACTTTAAAGGTTAAATCTTGGTATCTGGGAATCGCAGAACCAGTGCCAAATTGAATGCCTAATTTTTCGAAAAACTGAAGTGTTGAATAGCGATAATTTAATAAATAGGAGGAGCCATTTTTCTTTGAAATTGGACCTTCTGCTCCAACTTCTATTCCATTAAATCCCATCTGACAAACAAACTCTCGTTTTTCATTATTTCCGTTTATCATTTTGATGTCAAAAACACCTGAAATTGCATTTCCGTATTCCGCCGGAAAAGCCGCAGTCATGAAATCGGAATTGGCAAGCAAATTATTTTTAAGCATGCAAATTGGACCACCAGTAGTTCCAAAAGCAGCAAAATGGTTTGGATTTGGTATGTCAACACCTTCTAGGCGCCAAAGCAAACCAAAAGGAGAATTTCCCCTTATTACAATATCATTACGAGCATCTGTTCCACCTGTTACCCCTGCAAAGTTTGATGCCATCCGAGCTACATCACTTCTGGCTCCAGCATATCTTTCGGTTTCTTCAATAGTAAAACCTCGAGAACTAACAGTGGTCATTTTATTCTGGGTAGTGGATTTATCATTTTGTGCAGTAATAACAACTTCTTTGGTACTCATTATTTTTTCCTGCATTTCTATGTTAAGAAAAAGTTCTTTTCCTGAGTTTAGGTTAAGGTTTGTCAAAAGAATCTCATTATAACCCATAAAGCTGATTTTAAGCCCAACTCTGCCGATAGCAATATTTTCGATTTTAAATTTTCCATCAATATCTGTTGTGGCTCCGCGAATAGGATTACTATCAATAATGGTAATGTTTGCACCAGTTAAAGGAGACTGAGAGTTTTTATCAATAATAACTCCTCGAATATTCTGAGTAAACTCTTGACTAAAAGAAATTTCTGAAAAAAGCATCAGAAAAAAAAGGGGTAAAAGAAAGCTGGTTTTTTTCATAATTCTATACAAAGTTAATAAATTTTACAAAAAACAAAAACTCACTTTTGTTTTTTATCTTTGCCTTTTAAATACAATTAAAAACATGGAAAGAAAAGTTAGAGTTAGATTTGCCCCAAGTCCAACTGGGCCATTACATATTGGCGGTGTAAGAACTGCATTATACAATTACCTTTTTGCAAAAAAACACAATGGTGATTTTATTTTAAGAATAGAAGATACGGATCAAGGTCGCTTTGTTCCTGGTGCTGAAGAATATATCATTGAATCATTAAATTGGTGTGGAGTAAAATATAACGAAGGAGTTGGAATTGGAGGACCACACGCGCCTTATCGCCAATCTGAAAGAAAAGCATTGTATAAACAATATGCGGATTTTTTAGTGGATAAAGGTTTTGCATATTATGCATTTGATTCTGCTGAAGAACTTGACACCATTCGTAAAGATTTAGAAAAACAAAAAATTACATTTCAATACGGTGCCAACAATCGCAATGAATTAAAAAATTCACTAACTATTTCTGCTGAAGAGGTTCAACAAAAGCTAAATTCTGGCGAGCATTATGTTATCCGAATTAAAATTCCTGAAAACGAAGAAATTCAAGTAAATGATTTAATCAGAGGCTTGGTAACTTTTAGTTCTGCACAACTTGATGATAAAGTCCTTTATAAATCTGATGGAATGCCAACATATCATTTGGCAAATGTGGTGGATGATTATTTGATGCAAATTTCGCATGTTATCAGAGGTGAGGAATGGCTCCCATCTGCACCATTACACGTTTTGCTTTACAGATATTTGGGTTGGGAAAATGAAATGCCACAATTTGCACATTTGCCGCTTTTATTAAAACCTGATGGTAATGGAAAATTAAGCAAAAGAGATGGCGACCGTTTGGGATTTCCTGTTTTTCCCCTTCGTTGGGAAGATCCGAAAACGAAAGAAATTTCTTCAGGTTATCGCGAATCAGGTTATTTTGCTGATGGTTTTATTAATATGTTAGCCCTTTTAGGCTGGAATCCAGGAACAGAACAAGAAATATTTTCTTTAGACCAATTGGTTGATGCATTTACACTTGATCGAGTTGGTAAATCGGGTTCTAAATTTGATCCTGAAAAAGCAAAATGGTTCAATCATCAATATTTGCAAACCCAGCCTGATGCGGAAATTGCAAAATCATATTTGAATTTACTAACCGAAAAAGGTGTTTCTACGAATATTGAATTTGCTGATAAAATTGTGAAATTGATAAAAAACAGGGCCAATTTTATTGAAGATTTATGGGCGCATTCATTTTTCTTTTTCTCAGCTCCAACAGTATATGATGAAAAAGTGTTGAAAGATAAATGGAAAGAAAATACGCCCTCATTAATGCTTGCAGTAAAAGAAGAATTAGAAAAAAATCAAAAATTTGAAGCAGCAGAAATTAAGGAAGAAATTTCAGCCTATTTGGAGAAAAATCAAATTGGGATGGGACAGGTGATGAATGCGCTTCGTTTGTTGATGGTTGGCGCCAGTGCAGGACCAGATTTATTCGAAATTTTAGCCTTATTAGGAAAAGAAGAAGTAATCAGAAGAATTGATACTGGATTATCCTCAATAAAAAAATGATTCCTATCGCTGATGAATGGCTGTCGAGGACAGAATTGCTTTTAGGTTCCGAGAAACTGGAACAATTAAAAAAAGCGAGAGTTTTAGTTGTTGGTTTAGGCGGCGTTGGTGCTGTTGCAGCGGAAATGATTTGTCGTGCAGGTGTTGGAAACATGGTGATTGTTGATGGAGATTGTGTTCAAGAAAGTAATCGGAATCGCCAAATTCCTGCATTGAAAAGCACCACCGGACAGAAAAAAACCGTGGTTTTGGCAGAGCGATTATTGGACATCAATCCTGAATTGAACCTTTTTGCAATTAGCGAATTTTTAGAGGAAGATTTGATTAAAGAAATTGTAAAAATTCCTTTTGACTTTGTTGTTGATGCCATCGATACATTAACACCAAAACTGGATTTGATTTTTCATTGCTTGGAAAACAAATTAAAAATAGTGAGCTCGATGGGAGCAGGAGGAAAACTTGATCCAACCCAAGTACAAATCGACGATCTTTTTAAAACACATAATTGTAATTTCGCTCAAGAAATTCGCAAAAGATTGCGCAAGAAAGGAATTAAATCAGGAGTTCAAGCAGTTTTTTCTCCAGAAATGGTTGCCAAAGAATCTAAAATCATTACAGAAACAGAACTTTTCAAGAAAAGCATTGTTGGAACGATTTCTTATATGCCAATTATTTTTGGATGTAATTGTGCATCAGTGGTGATAAGGGATTTGGTTTCTAAATACAATAAAAAGGCGGTTAGGGTTTAGAACCCAGACCGCCTTTAAAAAATTGCGAAAAAGTTTATTTTACTAAAATTCTAATATTTGAATTAATTTTTTGTCCTTGCAAATTAACAATATAATTTCCTGAAGCAATTTCATCAATATTTACTTTTAATAGGTTATGGCCTTCAATTACATTTGATAATTGCGAGAAAACAATTTTTCCAGTTAAATCAAAGATATTTACTGTAATTAGATCTGAAGATTTTGATTTCAAGCTAATATTGAAATAATTTTTTATTGGATTAGGAAAAATAGATATCTCATCAATTTCTTGTGAAATATTTTGAACACCTACATTTGATACTGCATATTCAGCATCAAACATCGCTACACCATTGGGACTAGAACCTTCAGCAATCCAAACATGAGCAGCTTGGTTTAATACAGGATTAATTTCAACTCTTGGAAATGGGCTTGTAAGATTAAGGTTGTCATTATACTGAGGGTTTATTGTTGTCCAAGTACTCGGATTTACAAGATTCATGTTGTTTACAATATAAGGTAATTTGAAATTTGATGAATCAAAATAAACGGCTAAAAAGTTATTAGCACCTGGGTCATATGTTACATCTGGAAACATATCATTTTCTCCACTGTTGACAATATCTAAACGATACCAATAATTTGTATAATGTGCTCTTTTATTATAAAAGCCAAGCAAATCATAGTCACTTCCATCTCCTATATAATCACGATCGACTAAAACAACAGCTGATACTGAACTGCTATCATTATCGGTGTTATTATATTGGACCGCGATGCTAGGATTTCGGCATAAGTTAATCATTGTAGTTGATACAGAATCTAGATTTATTGGTGAAATCCAAGAGTCAATTATCGTCGAAGAACTTCTTGATGTATAAATATGCCCATTTCTGGCAGCGGATGATCCTAATTGTTCCCATGCAGCAAAATACCTACCATTTGATGCAGAAGCACTTCTTCCATATGCCAGTGAAACTTTTCTAAAATATCCACCTGAAGTTGAAATATTCTGCGATACACCCCAAGTTACTCCTGCATCAGTTGAACAAATATAATTTATAGAATCCATTATAGGGCTGTAAACAGAGTATACAAAAGCCACACTATAAGGACTTGATCCAAAGGCCGGAAATCGATAATCAGTTGCCATCGAAA
>JACAAW010000172.1 GCA_013377115.1 Bacteroidota bacterium
ATTATTTATTGTTGAAATTTGTAATCAAAAAAAAAGTTCCGATTTATCGGAACTTTTTTTTTGTGAATTATTTTGCTGCTTCAGCGTCTTCTTCGTCCTTTTTAGCTTTCTTTGCTTTCGCTTTTACTTTGGCAGCTTCGTTTTCTGATTCTTCCATTTCGTTTCTTAAATTAGAAAGAATATCTAAATCACCTAATGTTGTTTTATCTAAGTTATCTTTAACTTTCTTAACTGCTTTTCTTGCAGCTTTTTCAACATTTTTCTTTTCAGTTAATTCTTCTTCTTTCTCTTTGTCAACTGCATCTTGGAAGATTTTTGAATGAGAAACAATAATTTTCTTGTTTTCTTTTGCAAATTCAATTACTTTGAAATCAAGAGTTTCGTCAACTTTTGCAGTAGTATTATCTTCTTTTACAATATGGCGAGTTGGAGCAAATCCTTCAACACCGTATGGTAATGAAACAATAACACCTTTTTCTGTAGTTGAAACAATAGTTCCTTTGTGGATTGAATCAATTACAAAAACGCTTTCGAATACTTCCCAAGGATTTTCTTCCAATTGTTTGTGTCCTAAGCTTAATCTTCTGCTTTCCATATCCACTTCTAAAACAACTACTTCAATTGAATCACCGATTTTAGTGAATTCTGCAGGATGTTTGATTTTTTTCGACCATGATAAATCAGAGATATGAATTAAACCATCAACACCTTCTTCTAATTCAACAAAAATACCAAAATTGGTAAAGTTTCTTACAACAGCAGTGTGTTTAGATCTGATAGCATATCTGTCAGCAATATTTGACCATGGATCTGGAATCAATTGTTTGATACCTAATGACATTTTTCTTTCTTCTCTATCTAAAGTTAAAATAACTGCTTCAACAGTATCATTAACTTTCAAGAAATCTTGAGCACTTCTCAAATGTTGTGACCAAGACATTTCTGAAACGTGAATTAAACCTTCAACGCCAGTTGCAATTTCGATAAATGCACCGTAATCAGCAATAACAACAACTCTACCAGTAACTTTATCACCAACTTTTTGATTAGCATCTAATGCATCCCATGGGTGAGGAGTTAATTGTTTTAAACCAAGAGCGATACGTTTTTTGTTATCATCAAAATCAAGAATAACAACATTGATTTTTTCGTCTAATTTAACGATTTCTTCTGGGTGATTGATTCTACCCCATGATAAATCAGTAATGTGGATTAATCCATCAACACCACCTAAGTCAATAAATACACCATAAGAAGTAATGTTTTTAACAGTACCTTCTAAGATTTGACCTTTTTCTAATTTAGAAATAATTTCAGATTTTTGTTGTTCAAGTTCAGCTTCAATAAGCGCTTTGTGAGAAACAACAACGTTTTTATATTCATGGTTAACTTTAACAACTTTGAATTCCATTGTTTTGTCAACGAAAATATCGTAATCACGAATAGGTTTCACATCGATTTGTGAACCTGGTAAGAATGCTTCAATTCCGAAAATGTCAACAATTAAACCACCTTTTGTTCTGCATTTTACATAACCAGTGATAATTTCGTCATTTTCTAATGCTGCATTAACTCTTTCCCAAGAACGAAGAACTCTCGCTTTTTTGTGAGAAAGGATTAATTGACCATTGGTGTCTTCTTGACTTTCTACGTAAACTTCAACAGTATCACCAATCTTTAAATCAGTATTGTATCTAAGTTCTGAAAGTGGTAAAATTCCATCAGATTTGTAGCCAATATTTACAACAACTTCTCTATTGTTTTTTGCAACTACTGTTCCATCAATAACTTCGTGTTCAACGATTGAACTTAATGTTTTTTCGTAAAGTTCTTCGTATTTTTTTCTGTCATCAAGTGAGTAATTGTCATGTTTTTTTCCGATTGCATTCCAATCAAAATTTTCTAAAAAATCTTTCTTGATTTGTTCTTTTTCTGCATCAGTTTTAACTTTTACTTCTTTTTTTTCTTCAGCAACAACCTCAGTTACTTCAACTACTTCGTTGATAACTTCGTTTTGTTCGTCTGTGTTTGTTTGATTTTCTTCCATGAAAATGGTACTTTAATTGTGGTTGACTAAACAACCTGGTTAATACTAAGGTTAATTATTCCCAATAAATTGGGGGTGCAAATGTAGGAATTTAAATTTAGAAAAAAAAATAATTAGACCGTGATTTTCAGTTAATTCACAATTTTTAATACATTAAAGAAAATTATTTAAAATGAGATTCTAAAAAACAAAAATTATTATGTCCTTAAAATAATTTAGCTAATTCTATTTTAGAATATTATTAGGATAAATTTGTATTTGAGAATCAACTTTAATATTTTTGAAAGATTTTCATTGCTATTGTTCGTGTTTTATTTCTCATAGAATGTTTTTGCTTTAGCTGAAGATTATTTTTATCTTTTGATATTCAAAAGAGCTGTAAATTTAAGTTGCCCTGAAAGGGCGAAAGCTTCAACATCGGGCAAAGCTCGATGTTGAAAAAATACCAATTAAATCAGCCCTGAAGGGGCGTAAGAAAAAGAATATGCCACAATCATTATCAAAAGTATACGTTCATATCACTTTCAGTACGAAATACCGTCAGGAAATGATAGATAAAAGTATAAGTTCCCGTTTGTATGAATATATAGGAGGAATATGTAAAGGCCTGGAATGTTATCCATTGCAGGTTGGAGGTCATACTGATCATATCCATGTATTATGTCTTCTATCGCGAAAAGTAGCGCAAATGAAACTATTAGAAGAAATTAAAAAACAATCATCCAAATGGATAAAGACTACGGGACAAGAATATTCTGACTTTTTTTGGCAAAATGGATATGGTATTTTTTCAGTTAATCCCGCGGAGTTGGAGGTTGTAATTAATTATATTAAAAATCAGGAAGAACATCATCGGAAACGTTCATTTAAGGATGAGTATAGGGATTTTCTAGAAAAATTTAATGTGGAATATGATGAGAAATATGTATGGGATTAAGAAGGCTTTCGCCCCTTCAGAGCTATGGCATCGATGCATTTAACAAAAAAGGGCTTTGCCCTGTTTTGTTGCTATTGCCCTTTCAGGGCATAGAATTCAAATTTGCCTGGCTTTTGAAGGATAAATTAATCGAAATAAAGATTATTTATACAAAAGAAAAATGGTGTTTTTTTTATTTATATCTGGGGCACTTTTTTTCCACAAATTAATCGATTTTGTTTTAATAAACTCTGAGGGTAATGTTAGCTCAGCTGCAACACAAAGTTTGGTTTCTCCTCCGCAATTGGCAACGATATCAGTAAAAAGATGATTGTTTCTGTAAGGTGCTTCAATGAAAATTTGCGTTTGATTATTTTGATAGATGTTTTTTTCTATTTCTTTGATTTTTTTTACCCTTGCGGTCTTATCAATTGGTAAATAACCTAAAAATGCAAAGTTTTGGCCGTTAAAACCAGAGGCCATCAATGAAAGCAAAATAGAGGAGGGGCCAACCAGCGGAACCACACGGATGTTTTTGCTTTGCGCTATTTCAACAATTAAGGAACCAGGATCTGCAACGCAAGGGCATCCAGCTTCTGAAAGTAGTCCAATATTTTTTCCTGTTTTTACTGATTTTAAAAAATCTTCGAAATTTTCATTTTTATCTGTATGCTCATTTAATAAATGAAATGTAACTTCGTCGTCAAATGATTTTGTATAGCCAATACTTCTTAAAAAACGACGTGCTGTTTTTAGCTCCTCAACAATAAATTCATCAAGTTTATTGATGACTTCCAAATTGTATTCTGGAATTGATCTTGAAGCAGTATTTTCGCCTAAAGTGGTAGGTATTAAATATATAAGTCCTTGATTTTCCATTTCTTATTTTTTGTTCATCCAAGGTAAATCCATCAAATCAACATTTCCTCCAGAAATTATTATTCCAATTCGTTTACCTTTTATATCAATATTGTTTTCAAAAAGAATTGCCAATGCAACCGCAGAAGATGGTTCAATTATAATTTTCATTCTTTCCCAAACCAATTTCATTGCTTCAATAATTTTTTGTTCACTGCATGTGAAAACTTCATGAACGTGCTGAAGGATAATAGGATAAGTTAATTCTCCAAGTGATGTTCTTAAGCCATCAGCAATTGTTTGTGGATTAATAGACGGAATGAATTTTTTGCTGTAAAATGATAAAAATGCATCATTTGCAGTTATTGGCTCAGCTGCATATACTTTTGTTTTTGGAGAAAAATAATGAGTTGCTAATGCTGTTCCACTTAGCAATCCACCACCACCAACTGGTGCAATAATAATATCTAAATTGTCTATTTCTTCAATCAACTCTTTCGTTGCTGTGGCTTGACCCGCTATAATTTTATAATTATCGTAGGGATGAATTTCAACCGAATTGGTTTCTTGAATTACCGTCTTCAAAGTTTCTTCTCTGGCGGCAAGCGTGGGTTTGCAAAATATTATATTTCCACCATATTCTTTAACTGCTGCAATTTTTACTTTCGAAGAATCTTCTGGCATTACAATATTTGCTTTTATTCCTCTGTTTTTTGCAGCCAATGCAAGTGCCTGAGCATGATTGCCTGATGAATGTGTTGCAACCCCAAATTCTAATTCGCTGTCGTTGAGTGAAAAAACGGCATTGGTAGCACCACGAAATTTGAAAGCTCCCACTTTTTGGAAATTTTCACATTTGAAAAATAAATTCGCATCAAGAATTTTATTGATAGCAGAATTGGTAAACACAGGAGTTTTGTTGATGTAATTTGTTATCCTGTCAGCAGCCTGGCAAATAGCAAAATTGTCTGGTATTTGAATTGAATTACTCAAAATTGGGTTTAATTTGTTTTATTATTGCTTCACAAGCTTTATCCAGCATTTGAAATACTTTTTCAAAACCTTCTTTTCCACCATAATATGGATCTGGAACTTCATGATTTTCTCCTGGGTTAATGGCATTTAAAATGTAATCGACTTTTTCAATGTCAGATTTATTTCTTGCAATACCAATAACTTCAGAATAATTTACTGAGTCCATCACAAAAATCTTATCAAAATTATCGAAATCCTCAACTTTTATTCTGCGGGCAATTAATTTAGAAATATTGATATTGTGCTTTAAACCAGTTTCAATTGCTCTGTTGTCGGGGTTTTGACCAACATGATAATATTCAGTTCCAACTGAATCGCTAAAAATATCTAGATGATTTTTATAAACTTTGTCTTTAAAAATTCCTTCTGCTAAAGGAGAACGACAAATATTGCCCATACATACGAAAAGAATGTTCATAAAGTAGAGGAGATATTAGAGAAAATGAAAGAGAAACTAAATTTTAATTTTCTTTTCAATTTCATCAACGTATGATTTGAATTGTTTATCAGTTTCGATAAGATTGTTCACCGTGCGACAGGCGTGAAGTACCGTTGCATGATCTTTATTGCCACATTGTAGACCAATAGTAGCTAATGAAGATTTTGTCATTCTTTTTGAGAAAAACATTGCCAATTGACGAGCCTGCACGATATCTCTTTTTCTGGTTTTGGAATTGATTGCTTCCATTTCGATATTGAAATAATCGCAAACCACTTTTTGGATATAATCAATTGAGATTTCCCTAGAAGTGTTTTTTACAAATTTGTCAATCATTTGTTTCGCTAAGTCAATTGTTATGGCTTTTTTGTTAAGCGATGATTGTGCAAGTATTGAAATTAAAGCGCCTTCAAGTTCTCTGATGTTTGTAGTAATGCTATAAGCAAGATATTCAATAACATCTCTTGGCATTTCAACACCGTCGTTGTATAATTTTTTCTCAAGTATAGCAATTCTGGTTTCTAAATCTGGAACTTGTAAATCGGCAGATAAACCCCATTTGAATCTTGATAATAAACGAGCTTCCATTCCTTGCAAGTCAACAGGTGGTTTATCTGAAGTGATAACCAATTGTTTTCCATTTTGGTGAAGGTGATTAAAAATATGGAAGAATATTTCTTGAGTTTTTTCTTTTCCAGCTAATGAATGAATATCGTCGATAATTAGAACATCAATCATTTGATAAAAATGAACAAAGTCATTTTGATTATTATTTCTAACAGCATCGGTAAATTGATGCATAAATTGTTCTGCAGAAACATAAAGAACAATTTTGTCAGGGAAATTTGTTTTTACTTCAATACCAATTGCGTGCGAAAGATGGGTTTTTCCAAGTCCAGTATTGCTATAAAGTAATAATGGATTGAAAGAAGTCTTTCCAGGATTTTTTGCAACAGCGAAACCTGCTGAACGAGCCAATCTATTGCAATCGCCTTCAATAAAGTTTTCGAAAGAATAACTTTCAACCAATTGTGATTGAACATTTATTTTCTTTAGTCCTGGAATGATAAATGGGTTTGGTATTGACTTAGAAGCACCATTTTTATTAATATCAATTGGCATTGACATAGAAGGATTTTTTATTGCCTTCTTGTTTGAAGTTGGAACTTTAATTGTGTAAGGACTATTATTGGAATAAGAATTTTCCATAATAATACTATATTCCAATCTTCCTTGTGAACCCAATTCTTTTTTAATGGTGGTTTTTAACAAATCAATAAAATGTTCTTCCAACCATTCGTAAAAGAATTGACTTGGAACCTGAATTGTTAAAATATTGTCTTCTAATTTGATAGGGGATATTGGTTCAAACCAAGTCCTAAAACTTTGGACATTGATATTATCTTTGATAATATTCAAGCAATTGTCCCAGACTTGTTGAAAACTCTTATCCATTTATTTTTTTATTATACTTTTTTAAAATTCAATTTTCAAAATTAGCAGAAATATTTAATTTCTGAATCAAAAAACACTTTATTTTCAGTTATTTAAAGTTTTTGCTTCTTAGTGTTTAATATTCAACAAATATTTAACGAAAAAAGTTAAAAAAAAAATATATTTACACTTGATTCTTAATTATTTTTGTTGTATAGTTTTCGGAAAATTTAATTCCCTTTTTAATATTAAAATAATAATCTATTCGACCTAACTTAATTCCAGCCCAACCAACCTGACAAATGATAACCTCTTTCCCGTCTGAATTCTTATATTTGAAGGGCTTATCAATTTGGGTATGTGAATGACCGCCTAGAATCAAATCAATATTTTTGGATTGCTTTGCTAATTCTACATCACAGTATTTGCT
>JACAAW010000173.1 GCA_013377115.1 Bacteroidota bacterium
TGGGAAATTCCTCATTTAGACACCATGGAATTATGGAAATTCGGCGATTACAAAAGCTATACTTCCTTAGATTTACTTGCATCAATTTTTGGAATTCCAACGCCAAAAGATGATATTGATGGAAGCGAAATTCACCGAGTTTATTGGGAGGAAAAAGATTTAGCCAGAATAGTTACTTATTGTCAAAAAGATGTAATTACTGTGGCCAAGGTTTTATATAAATTTATCGGAAAACCTTTTATTTCAGAAGAAGAAATTGTAATTACCTGATAAGACATTATTTGCAAAAAACCTTGTTAATAACTTATTTCATTCAATCTTCTTTTTATTTTACTTTTATTTTTTACTTTTGAAACATGAATGAACTAAGAAATTCATCCGAAGATATTTCGAAAAAACGCTTTAAAAAAACCTCTATAAGTCAAGTGGTTTCTGAGCATGGAAAATTGCAACCACAAGCTGTTGATTTTGAAGAAGCAGTTTTGGGTGCTGCAATGCTAGAACAAAATGCTGTTACGGCAATTATTGATGTGCTTAAACCTGAACATTTCTATAAATTAGCACACCAAACAATTTATGGTGCTATCCGAAAATTATTTGAAACTTCTGAACCAATTGATATTCTTACAGTTACCAACGAATTAAAGAAAAGTGGAGATTTAGAAATTGTTGGTGGAGCTTATTATATTACACAACTTACAAGCCGCGTTGCCTCGGCTGCAAATATTGAATATCACGCAAGAATTATTTCCGAAAAATTTATTCAAAGAGAATTGATTAGTATTTCTTCTGCAATCATAAAAGATGCATTTGAAGAAAGTACAGATGTTTTTGATTTGCTCGATAAAGCGGAGAGAGATTTGTTTTCAGTTAGTGAAGGAAATATCAGAAAGAATTCTGAAGACATGCGTTCATTTATTAAAGAATCCATTAAACAAATTGAAAGCGCCAGAAACCAAGAAGGTCATATGAGTGGAATCCCTTCTGGATTTACGGAAATTGACCGAGTAACATCGGGTTGGCAAAAATCCGATTTGGTTGTTATTGCTGCTCGTCCGGGTATGGGTAAAACAGCATTCGTTCTTTCAATGGCCAGAAATATTGCAGTGGATTTTAAGAAACCTGTCGCAATGTTCTCCCTGGAAATGTCATCAGTTCAATTGGTTACTCGTTTAATTTCGAGCGAAACTGAATTACCCGCGGATAAATTAAAAAAAGGAACACTTGAAAACTACGAATGGGAACAACTTCATAAAAAAATTACGGGTCTTACGGAAGCTCCATTATTTATTGACGATACACCAGCGCTTACTATATTTGAACTACGCGCAAAATGTCGCAGATTAAAAGCCCAACATGATATCCAACTTATTATTATCGACTACCTTCAATTAATGTCGGCTGGTGGTGATAATAGTAGAATGGGAAATCGTGAACAGGAAATTTCAAATATCTCACGCTCTTTAAAAAGTTTGGCAAAAGAACTTAAAGTGCCCGTTATTGCGCTTTCTCAGTTAAGTCGTTCTGTTGAAACTCGTGGTGGTAATAAAAAACCAATTCTTTCCGATTTACGTGAATCTGGTGCGATTGAACAAGATGCCGATATGGTTCTTTTTATTTATCGTCCTGAATATTACAAAATTGACGAGGATGAACAAGGAAATTCCACACAGGGAACAGCTGAAATCATTATCGCAAAACACAGAAATGGAGCACTTAAAGATGTGAAATTGAAATTTGTTGACCGTTTTGCAAAATTCTGTGATCTTGAAGACTTGAACTTTGATTTAAATGATCCTCTAATTTCTCCAAATACCAGTTTTGAAGACTATCCTACCCTCACCTTGCCTTCAAAAATGAATCTTGATCATCAAGACGATGACTCAGTATTCTAGGCAATTTGTGATTAACAAAATTTAACGCCCTTTCCTGCAAAAAATTGATTAAATTTGTTTTCATTTTCATTGAATTTTATGAAACGATTTTTCATTATTCTTGTTATTATTTTTATAAGCAAATTTGCGGGTGCTACCTATTTGTTAATTCAAATGGATGAAACTCAGAAAAATCATTTAAAAGCTTATGGAATTGCTTATTGGACTTTAAAACAAGACGTTGAAGTGAGTTGGCTTTTAAATTATCGTGGAGGTAGTTTCCTTTTCCAATACCAAAAACCCTTAGAAAGCGAATGCACAATTAGAGGAGTTTCATATAGCATTATCGCTGATGCTCAGGCAACTGCTATTTTACAAGAAATTGCTAGTCCAGAAGTTAATATGGACGAAGTAAAACTTCAAAAAGCACCAAAAGTTGCCGTATATTCTCCAAAAAACAAACAACCTTGGGATGATGCTGTTACTCTTGCACTTACTTTTGCCGAAATTCCTTATGATGTCGTATATGACGAAGAAATTATTGAAGGCAAATTACCTCTGTATGATTGGCTTCATTTACATCACGAAGACTTTACCGGACAATACGGAAAGTTCTGGGCAGCTTATCAAAATGTGGCATGGTACCAGGAAAGTGTAAAAATCAATGAGGAAGTTGCTCATAAATTAGGATTTTCTAAAGTTTCCCAAATGAAATTATCAGTTTCAAAAAAGATTAGAGATTTCGTAATGGGAGGTGGTTTTTTATTTGCAATGTGCTCTGCACCTGACAGCTACGACATCTCTCTTGCAGCCGAAGATATTGATATTTGCAGTCAAATGTTTGATGGCGATCCAATTGATTCAAAGGCCCAATCAAAACTTGATTTTTCAAGATGTTTTGCCTTCACAAATTTCATGATAAATACAAATCCTTACGATTATGAAGTTTCATCTATTGATGTTACCAATAATAGAAAAGCAGATCCAAAATTGGATTATTTTACACTTTTTGATTTTTCTGCCAAGTGGGATCCTGTTCCAACCATGCTTTGCCAAAATCACGAAAAAATGATAAAAGGTTTCATGGGGCAAACAACTGCTTTTAATAAAAAACAAATTAAGCCAAATGTTTTAGTTTTGGGCGAAAGTAAAGCAAATGGAGAAGTAAAATACATTCATGGAGAATACGGGAAAGGTACTTGGACCTTTTATGGAGGCCACGATCCAGAAGATTACAACCATTTTGTTTATGATCCTCCTACCGATTTAAGTCTTCATCCAAGCTCACCAGGATACCGTTTAATTCTAAATAATATTTTGTTTCCCGCTGCCAAAAAGAAAAAGCAGAAAACATAATTTAGATTCGAAAATTTCTTTGCCATTTACTTGATTTTTGCTTTTCAATGGATTATATTTGAAGAAAAAAAACTATGAATCCTACAGAATTAATCGCAGAAGAAACCAAAATTGATACATGGACCATCCATTATACTCCGCCCAGTGGAGGGATTTTCAATGGAAAATTGACAGTTACAAACCAAAAATTACATTTCGTTGCAAATTATAATATGTCATTAAAGGGTTTGCTCGAAGACGAATTGTACATAAAAAATGGCTCTGAAGGTCATCTAACAATTCCTAAAAGCAGAATCACCAAAGTGGAAACCCATAAAAGTTTTTTTCATAAAAAAGTCATTGTGTCAATGGATAATGGTCAAAATCATATTTTTAATTACGGGATGCTCAACATTGACAAAGTTGCTGAAGCAATCGCAGCAAAATAAATTTTTATGTCTTTATTCCAATTATTTCTTATTCAATTGAATGAGTGATATTTTTTTAGATACAGATGAAAAAATTATTGACACATGGTCAATAAATTATTTTCCACCCATTGGTGGCCATGGTGAAATTTGTAATGGCAAACTGACAGTAACAAACAAAAGATTGCATTTTACACCTAAATCACTAATTAATATCAAAGATACACTTCAGGGAATTGGTGGGAATGTTTTAAAATCAGATGAACCAATAATTATTCTAAAATCAAAAATTTTAAGAATAGAAACAAGTAATAAACTTTTTAATAAAAAAATTCTAATTACTATAGAAAGTGGTCAAACTCATAGTTTCGGATATGGCCTACGAAGTATTGAAAGTTTAGTAAATGCAGTAAAACAAAACTAATACTTGATATTTATTTTAAAACAATATTGTAGGTTTCATCATTAATCAATACAGTTGCTTCCCTATCGCAAGTTCCATTTCCAAAATCAATAATTCTTGTTGACAAACCTTGGGGAGTTATCTCAACCGTGCCACAAGTTAACCACATACAAGACAAACTTGCTTTCAATGCTTTTGTAATCGTAATTACAAATGAGTTTCCATCTGTTGTAACTCCGGATCCATTGCCTGTAATTGAATAACCATCATCAAAATAATTATTCAAAGTATTCTCTCCAGCAATCCATTCCCTGGTACGAACTGAATTCCAGGCAATTGTGCCTTTTTCTGTAATCACACCAGCATTTTCAACTTTAATGGTCCAAAACATATTTCCTAAAGTATTACGACCTTTATTTGTAATAGTCTTGGTCCCGAAAACTTTATTATCATTCAAAAAATAATTATCAAAAGTAACCGTAATTGAAGTAAGTGAATCTCGATATTTCCCGGTTGTTACAGCAATAATTTTACCTCTTCTAAATCTGCCATCGGTTCCTTCACAATTTGTTGTTCCATAATCAATTGTTATGGTTTTTGGATAAGTTAAACCTATTGGCGACATAGTTACTGTGGCACAACTAATATTAATAGTTCCTAAAACTCCGAGAGTTGTATCTTTTGAAACAATATCAATTTGCTTAAAAACATCAGAAAAGGCATTTTCTGCATCTGAATTGTTTTGAGCCGCTAATTGATCCTTGTCACTTTCATCTTTATTACAAGAGATATTGTTGAAAGCTAAAGTTATTACAAACAAAATTGAAAGGGTTGTCAGGTTAAAAAATCTATTTTTCATGTATAATCTATTTATTGTTTTTGACCGTATTGAAGATGCCATTAATTTTTTAGATTGTTTGAATCAATTAATTATGGCAATTTCATTATTTCATTTTTTACAAAAATAATATAAAACAATCTGAATTTGATATTTTCTATTTAAAAATTTAATTTTCTTTAGTTTTAAATTTCAGCATCTTATTTCTTTTTTCATTAAATTTGTTTTTTAGACAAAAAACAATAAAATTAATTCATCGAATCAACTATAAAAAAAATATGCTCCCTAGTAAAGACGAAATACTGAATGATTTCAAAATTGTTTGCGAAAGTCGACAAGCAAGTTTGTTAGGACGAAAGGAAGTACTTAACGGAAAAGCAAAGTTTGGGATTTTTGGAGACGGAAAAGAGTTACCACAGATTGCAATGGCCAAAGTTTTCCAGGATGGTGATTGGCGTTCAGGATATTATCGCGACCAAACGTTTATGATTGCATCGGGAATGTATTCAATTCAAGAATTTTTTGCTCAACTTTATGGAGATACCGATTTAAAAGCAAATCCCGGAAATGGTGGCAGATTAATGAACAATCATTTCGCCACGAGAAGTTTGGATGGTTTAGGAAATTGGAAAAATTTAACAAAACAAAAAAATACTTCTTCAGATATTTCACCAACTGCCGGACAAATGCCAAGATTACTTGGACTGGCTTTGGCATCAAAACTATTCAGAAATAATTCAAAACTAAAAGACTTTAGTAACTTTTCAGTTTCTGGAAATGAAGTTGCCTTCGGCACAATTGGCGATGCAAGTACTTCAGAAGGACATTTTTTCGAAACAATTAATGCAGCTGGAGTTTTAAAAGTTCCAATGGCAATGTCTATTTGGGACGATGGCTGGGGAATTTCGGTTTCAAAAAAATATCAAACTACAAAACAAAGCATTTCTGAAATTCTAAAAGGTTTTGAGCTAAATGAAAAGGAAGAAGGTTATTTAATATTAACAGCAAAAGGTTGGAATTATCCTGAACTAATTGAAATTTATAAAAAAGGGATTTCAATTTGCCGCGAAAAACATATTCCGGTTATTTTCCACATTACAGAATTAACTCAGCCACAAGGCCATTCCACTTCTGGTTCTCAGGAAAGATATAAAACGAAAGAAGAGTTGGATTGGGAAAAGGAATATGATTGCAACCTTCAGTTTCGAAAATGGATTTTGGAAAACAAATTTGCAACTGAAGAAGAACTTATTTCAATTGAAAATTCAGCAATCGAAACTGTTAAGAATTCGAAAAAATTGGCTTGGGAAAACTTTCAAAATCCAATAAAACAAAAACGAGATGAACTGGTAGCATTGGGAAATGTAAAAAGTTGTCATTGCGCCAAATCAAATAAAATTGAAAACTATCTCGGTGAATTAGCCAAAATCAAGGAACCTATCCGAAAAGATTATATCTCAACCGCAAAGAAAATATTGCGTTTATACTGTAAAACATGCAGTTCTGAAAAATCCCTCAAGAAAAATTTATTGATTTGGTTAAATAACGAAATCAATGATGATATTGAGCGTTACAGTTCACATTTGTACAGCGAATCCGAAAACTCAGGTTTGAAAATCAATGAAGTTAAAGTGAAATATAATGAGGATTCAAAATTGGTAAATGGCCGGGAAATTATACTTGCAAACTATGATTATATTTTAGAAAACAATCCGTTAACTGTGGTTTTTGGAGAAGATGTTGGTAAAATTGGTGGTGTCAATCAAACTTTAGAAGGAATGCAGGAAAAATTCGGAGAAATTCGAGTTTTCGACACAGGAATTCGGGAAGCAACAATTATCGGACAAGGAATTGGCTTAGCAATCAGAGGTATTAGGCCAATTGCAGAAATCCAATATTTTGATTACTTGCTTTATGCAATACAAATAATGAGTGATGATTTGTCAACGCTCCAATATAGAACCAAAGGCGGACAAAAAGCACCATTAATTATTTCAACCAGAGGCCATCGCCTTGAAGGTATTTGGCATTCTGGCTCGCCATTAAGCATGGTAATCAATTCAATTAGAGGCGTTAATGTTTGTGTGCCGAGAAATATGACTCAAGCTGCAGGTTTTTATAATACTGCTTTGCTCTCAGATGATCCTTTTTTAATTATTGAACCTTTAAATGCTTACCGTTTAAAAGAAAAAATGCCAGCAAATATTGGACAATTCACTGCTCCTATTGGCATTCCTGAAATTTTGGAATC
>JACAAW010000174.1 GCA_013377115.1 Bacteroidota bacterium
AATAATCGTGTCAAAAAAAACAACCCAGATTATCTATTAAAAAAGCTAACGCTCAGAGAAATTGAAATTGTTAAACTCGTTTCGCTTGGAATTACTGCCAAAGAAATCGCAGAAAAATTACTCATAAGCAATCATACAGTAAATACCTATCGAAAGAATATTCTAAAAAAACTGAATGTCAAAAATTCTTCAGAACTGGTAATGTTCGCAATAAAATCGAAATTAATTGATACGAATGATTATAGTATTTAATTAGAAATAAAACAAAAATATAGTATCCCAAAAATTGATTTATATCAAATATTTTTCATAATTTTATACTGCTAAAAAATATTTAATACTGGATAGATACTTGAAAATTTGTCATTCAATTCATAAAAATGCTAACTAGTAATATCTTCTGCAATGGAAACAAAAGGCCGAAGAAGATTTTTTTGATCCTAGAGTGATTGTTGGAAGATAGGATGATTGTCAACTTTTCTAGATAAATTCAAGTTGATACTTTAAATAATACCTGATAAATATTAAACTATGATTTAATATTATTACTTTTGCTCAATGGAAAAAATCATATTTGAACGAAAATTATACTCTGAGATTAAGAAATTTCTTGACGATGACGAAATTATTGTAATTCATGGTGCCAGGCAAGTGGGTAAAACATCATTAATGAAGTTTATTCATAGTCATTTAAAAAAGAGTAATGCTTATTTCATCGATTTAGAAGATTTCGGCTTTTTGGAAATTTGCAATAAAGGTGTTGATGAACTAATTAAATATCTTAATGCCAGAAACTATGATTTAGAAAAACATCTGTATCTTTTTATTGACGAAATTCAATATTTAGAGAACCCTTCCTCTTTTCTGAAAATAATTTTTGATCACTATAAAGGGAAGATAAAACTGATTGTTAGCGGTTCCTCTTCTTTTGAAATTAAAACAAAGTTTAAAGACTCGCTTGTTGGCAGAACAATAAACTTCGAATTATTTCCTTTAAGTTTTGATGAATACTTATTGTTTAAAGGCTATTCATTAAAAAAAATGGCGATTTTACCCGAAAAAATAAATATAGAATTACGAGAATTGTATTCTGAATATGCTGTTACAGGAGGATATCCCAGCATTGTTCTAGAACCTGTATTAGAAAAAAAAGAAAGAAAACTAAAACAAATAATTAACACTTATCTTAAAGTTGACATAAGGGATATTGGTCGCATCAGAAATTTACAAAAGTTCAATAACTTGCTAGAAATAGTGGCTTCGCAGCAAGGGAATTTGTTAAATATTAACGAGCTATCTATTACTACCGGCTTGGCGATGCAAACTATAGAGGAATATTTGTTTATCCTCGAAAATACCTATGTTATTAAATTAGTAAGACCTTTTTATCGCAATATAAGAAGCGAGTTAATAAAAATGCCCAAACTCTATTTCGAAGATACGGGTATTGCTTCAATTATTGCAAACAAAACATTTCCAAATAGTATTTCGGGATCTTGCTTCGAAAATACTGTTTTTTCGGAATTGCAAAAACATTTTGGCAGCGAAAATTTGCATTACTGGAGAACCAATAAAGGGCAGGAAGTAGATTTTGTGTTAAACGCAAAAAAGCCAATCCCTATTGAAGTAAAACTTACTTTTACCGGTAAAGAACTTACAGGATTAAAATATTTTTGCGAAAAATATAATATTGAAAAAGCAACCATAATAACACTTAATAATAAATGTAAAACATCGGTATCATGGTTAAATGTGATGTATCCATGGGAAATTTACAAACTATCAAATTGAAAAATGAAAGAAAATACATATACTCTTTGTACAGATATGCATGATCCCATATCGCGTAGTTCTTTCACATAATTAACAATTTTAAAAAACAAAAAAATAATAAAAGGAGATAATTTTATGAAACGTTTAAAAAATGTATGTTTACTTATCAGTCTTTTGTTGTGCTTAAGTACAACGATCAAGGCAGATACAATTCATGTTTATTTACCTATCAGTGGCCCTCAAAATTATTGTCAATCTGCTGGTTTTGATACTTTCATTATTCATAAACATCCAGCATATGGAGCTACTTTATGGAATATAAATGGTATACCTTCTGGAAGTGGAGATAGTTTGATTTATATCCCTACATCTGCAGGTTCGTTTAGTATTATTGCTACATGGGCTGGTAATTCTTTTGGTGTGCAACTTAATTTATTTTTAGTTCCACCACCACATTCTACTTTTCAGATCAATAATGGTAGTGGACACCTAAATCTTACGAATGATACACTTTGGTTGTGTGATCCTACTGTTTCTATTTCTGCTCAAGGTTTAGTTTCTACTGATGTTACAACTTTTGGTTGGTATGCTTCAGGTTCTCTTATTACTTCAAATAGTCTATTACCTATTACAACTTCTGGTGTATATTATTTTCAAGCAGACAATTCTTGTGCAACAACTAGAGATACTATTGTAGCTGTACGATTGCCTGTTACCTTACCTGTGTTTAATGATACCTCATTTTGTAATACATCATTGTCGTTGGTGCTTGATCCTGGTCCAGGATGGAATTATGCTTGGACTCCTGGTGGAGCTACTACTCAGACTTTGCTTGTTACAACTCCTGGTACTTACTCAGTTAATGTAAGTAATTTGTGTACTGTTGGTGGTACTGCTTCACTTGTTGTAGACCATCAATCCTATCCAGTTCCTGATTTGTTATATCTTCAGGGAAACGCAATGTGTGCTGATAGTGTAGTTGTTCTTGATCCTAGTCCTGGATATACATATTCTTCGTATATGTGGTCTGGTGGAGCTACTACAAATAGTATAACTATCTCTGGATTAACTGGTGGTGGTGGATTATATAATGTAACCGTTAGTCAAGGTACGTGTACCGAAACTGCTAGCGTTTTCCTTACGTATTTACCATTACCAAGTAAACCTGCACTTTGTGTAGCAACGGTAGATGCTGCTACTGGCAATAATAAACTTACTTGGGAAGTTTCTGAAACAGGTATTGCTAGTTATAATATCTATCAGCTTACTAGTGGATATACGCTTATTGGCAATGTTCCTAATGTTGCTGGTGCGACTACTTTATCATTCTATGATTTAGTAACCAATCCAATGGCATCTGCTGCTAGATATAAAATAGCTGCTGTAGATAATACTTGTGGTTTAGAATCTGATCAAAGTTTTTATCACGGTACGATAAAGATTAATTCAAATCCCGGTACAGGTGGAGTCTTAGACTTAACGGTTACTGATCAATATGTTGACGAAAGTGGAACTTATGTTCCAACAAAGTATTATATTTTGATAGATTCTTTAAACAATGGTAATTTAACCATGAAGGACAGTATGAATGCAGTATTTAACTCGTATACGGTTACCAATCCGGTTCAAGGAGCTACTTATGTTATTTCGGTTCAGCTGCCTTGGGCTTGCGGCGCAAAAACCAATTTTGGTCAAATGAGTTTTTCCAACAAAAGCATGGTTTACATGAGTGTCGACGAATTGCAAAACAATATTTCTATCAAGATTTATCCAAATCCATCTAAAGGTATTTTTAATATCGAAGCCAAAAACATAATCCGTATCGAAGTATTAGATAATTTGGGCCGCAGAGTTTTAACAACCAATAATCCAACTATCGATATGAGCAAACAAAGCAGTGGCATTTATAATGCACGTGTTTATACAAAAGCCGGCGTAGGAAATTGTAAATTGGTGGTGGAGTAAAATGTAGATGATGAAACCTAACAGGTTTTAAAAAACCTGTTAGGTTTGGCATAGGAAACTGTTAGCTTTGACTTAAAACTAAGCTTCTATATTATAAAGTAAGGTTGATAAATATCGTTCACCTGTATCAGGTAAAATAACCACAATATTTTTCCCTTTATTCTCCGGAAGTTTCGCCAATTGCGTTGCGGCAAAAATAGCAGCACCTGCAGAAATACCAACAATCAGACCTTCCGTTTTCGCTAAAGCACGACCAACCTCGAATGCTTCTTCATTTTTCACTTGAATAATTTGATCAATTATTTTGGTATTTAAAATATCTGGAACAAAGCCTGCTCCTATTCCTTGAATTTTATGTGGTCCAGGTTTTCCGCCCGAAAGAACAGGTGAATCTGTTGGTTCTACAGCTACCACTTTAATATTGGCATTTTGTTTTTTCAACATTTCGCCAACACCAGTGATGGTTCCACCAGTTCCAACACCAGAAACAAAAATATCAATCTTTTGGTCGGTATCGCGCCAAATTTCTTCAAAAGTTGTTTTGCGGTGTATTTCTGGATTTGATAAATTCTTAAATTGCTGTGGCACATAAGAATTTTTAATTGTTGATGCTATTTCATCGGCTTTTCTAATGGCGCCTGTCATTCCTTCTGCACCGGGAGTTAAAACAATTTCTGCACACAAAGCTTTTAGTAAATTGCGTCTTTCCACACTCATGGTTTCTGGCATGGTTAAAATTAAACGATAACCTTTTGCAGCCGCAATAAATGCCAAAGCAATTCCTGTATTCCCACTTGTTGGCTCAATAATAACAGTGTCTTTTGTAATCAATCCCTTTTCTTCACCATTTTTTATCATAGAAAAGCCAACTCTGTCTTTTACACTTCCGCCCGGATTAAATGATTCTAGTTTCGCGATAATGGTTGCTTCTAAATTATTCGCTTTATTATAATTTGAAAGCTCTAATAATGGTGTGTTTCCGATTAATTCGGTAAGGTTTTTTGCAATTTTTGTCATGAGTTTGGTTTTTTATTTTTTGCAAATTTGACCAAAATTCCATTGGGACACAATACCTATTTTTAGGATAAATTTTACATATCTAAAAATTTAGATATTTTGATTTGTTTTCAAAATATTTTATTAAATTTGCATAAAAATTGAAATCAAGTTATTATTTAATCAACCAAATCAAATGAAAATGAAACTAAATTTAGTAATATTATTTATTGCCACTTCATTATTAATGAATGCTTGTTCGAACGGACAAAATAATAGTAATACCAATTCTAAAGGAAACGAACAAACTAAAACTATCAATTACCTTCTTTCGGCAATAGATTTCCAAAAGAAAATGGAAGAACTTTCATTAGCTCCCGTTGTAGATGTTCGTACACCAAATGAATTTTGGGGTGGTCATATTGCAAAAGCAATTAATATCGATTTCAGAGGTTCAAATTTCGATTCAGAAATTAGCAAATTGGATAAAACCAAACCAGTATTTGTTTATTGCTTAAGCGGTGGCAGAAGTACAGCAGCGGCAAATAATATGAGATCTTCAGGTTTTACAGATGTTTATGAATTAAGCGGTGGAATGATGAAATGGCGTGCTGCAAGCCTTCCTGAAACAACAGATTCAAGAACAACTTCAACAGGAATGACGAAGGCGGAATACAATAAACTTTTAGATTCTAAAAAATTGGTATTGATAGATTTCTATGCTGAATGGTGTGCTCCTTGCAAAAAAATGGCTCCTTATCTTGAAGAACTAAAAAAAGAAATGGCTAATAAAGTTACCATTATCCGCATTGATGCTGATAAGAACACTGCAATGTGTAAAGAATTAAAAGTTGAAGCACTACCTACTCTATTGTTATACAAAAACAAAGAAAATACTTGGTCAAACACAGGTTATATCAGTAAAGAGGATTTACTAACACATTTGAAATAACGCTAACCTTTATTGAACTCTTTGAAAAAAGTTTCCATTTTTTTGGGATGAGAAGTACCAATAAGAATTCTTGTCCCATTTTTTAATTCCAGTTGGAGACCAATTTTTCCGGATACATTATAGGCAACGCCACTTTTTATTCCTTTCCTGAGTCCCCAACCACCATATTCCTTAACTGGCTTATATTCGCGAACGTAAGCTTTTGAAACATCATTCCAATCAACAAAACGTCTTTTTTTATGGAAGGGAAAAAAGCGAAAATAGACACCTTCTTTGTTAATTTGCGTTTCTAAACGCATCACTAATAACAAAATAAAAATAGTTAGGGGAACTATTGACATCAATAAAAGAAATGTATTTGAAGCAGGCTTGCTTCCCCATGCCTGACCTAAAAATATTTGCTGATAAACACCATAAGCCCATAAACCAATTATTAACCCTAATAATACCCAAATCCAAATCTGGTGAAATTTCTGAATTTCTTTATATACCAAGTTATTCATGACAATTAATTTTGAATTCTCCTTTTTGCAAATTTATTTAATTCTTCTTTATTCCCTTCGAAAACATTCATATCAACTGGTGTTTGAATTCCGCCAATGCGACCTTTATTATCAAATTGCCAGAAAGTCCATGGCTTTCCATCTGACAAACGTGGTTTATGTAAAATATTTCGAGCCCAAATTTTATTATCGAAATTCTCGCCTACAATAAATTCGTCATAAAAATCTAAGGACACATAAAAAATTGGGGATTTATGATAATAATCTTCCAAGATTTTTACCATTTCCCTCAACTCTACAACAAACTCCTGTTTTTTTGGTTTTGCAATACAATTGGCACCAAACTCTAAATCAATAACGGGTGGCAAGGCGCAACTATCATAAGGAACTGTATTAACAAAATTATAACCCTGAACTTTTCCGCTTTTACAAAAAGAAAAGAAATGGTAAGCTCCAACTTTATAGCCATTCATAATTGCATTATACCAGTTTTCTTGAAAATTTGCATCAACAAAATCACCACCTTCAGTAGCTTTTATGAAAATAAAATCCATATTTTCTGATTCCAATTCTTTCCAATCAATTTTTCCCTGATGATGCGAAATGTCGATACCTTGAACTGGATATTTTAGCCGCGAAGGATAATTAAAACGGATATAACCTTTGTCTACCAAATAATAGACGGCAAAAACCACCATTATTGATAAAACTCCTATGCCAATCCATTTCTTCATCCGACTTATTCTATTAAAACTT
>JACAAW010000175.1 GCA_013377115.1 Bacteroidota bacterium
GGGCTGTATTTTCCAAACCAGTCAGCACACCATTCACTAACATTACCAGTCATATCAAAAACACCAAGTTCATTAGGTTTCTTTTGGCCAGCAATTTGACCTTTTTTTGAACTCGTATTTTTTACATACCATGCAACATCTTCAATACTATTACTTCCCGAATATTTGAAATTCTTACTAGAACTTCCTCCTCGAGCAGCAAACTCCCATTCTGCTTCAGTGGGTATGCGATATGTTTTTCCTGTTTTTGTATTTAATTTCCCAATAAACTCCTGTATTTCGGTATAACTAACATTCACTTTTGGGCAATCATCGCAATCTTTATTATTTGGTCGTTTTGGATTAATATCCATTACAGAGTTCCATTGCTTTTGCGTTACTTCAAATTTTCCAATATAATAATTACTTAATGTAACCGAATGTTCTGGACTCTCGTCACCTTCGCAATCGCTGCCTTTTTCAAGTTTGCAACCCATAGAAAATGTGCCACCCTTAACATAAATGAACTTGTAACCAAGATCATCAGAAATCTCACTTCCATTCTGAGGTTCTTTATTGACTTCTGCCTTTTGTTTTGTAATTTGCTTATGATTAACCGTAACAGATTGTTTCCAATTTTCTTTTCCTTTAATTTCGATAGTATGACTTCCAGTTTTTATATTGTTGAGGTTTACTTTTTTTCCTGCGTCAATTTGTTTCATAAATTTACCATCAAGATATAATAATCCCGAAATTTCTGAACTCAATTCAATAGAACCGAAAGTGTTTACATCTTCAGTAACAACTTCAATTTCTTTAACTGCTTGTTTCTTATTTGCAATGGTTTCTTTTGTGGTTTGGTCTTTTTCAATTTTAATGGTGCGGGACCAATTTTCTTTACCTTTTAATTCAATAGTATGATTACCTGTTTTAATATTGTTTAAACTGATTTTTTTCCCAGCATCCAATTGTTTAAGGAAATTTCCATCTAAATATATTAAACCAGAAAGTTCAGAAATTAACTCTAAGGAGCCATAAGTATCAACTGTGGCTTCAATAATTTCAATTTTTTTCTCCTCAATCTTTTTCTCTTCAACGATTGGGTTTTGTCTCTGAATTTGCTGTTCATTATTTTGCTCAACAACTTTTTGATCCTGTTTTCCTTTTGTTAGAATAAAAACAAAATCTCCTTTATCAAGATTGTTATTCCGGATTTTACCATATTGAGGATGCTGTGTATTGTAGGTGTAATTAGTAACATTGGTTTGAAGGAATTCACCTAATTCAGTTCCGGTAAGATAACCATCCTTATTAGCATCAGCTTCGTCGGTAGTTAGTGCATTTAGAAATTGTTCTCTAAAAACACTTTTGTCAGGAACGGTTTCCGAAGCACTTCCTGAAGTAATAAATTGCCTTACTGGATTAACGGTTTTATAACTTATAGCTGCAGGAGCGGCACGTGATAATGCAAACAAAGAACCAGAGAAACAGGCATCGAACAAAAACAATGCATGTTTGGATTGTATTCTTTTTGCATAAATCTCTATTTGCGCCATTTCCATTGATTTTGTTTGAAATCCAGCTTGGTTTGTGTTGGGATCTGGAGCATCAGCCAATACGATATACCCTAATTCGTCGCCATAACTTGTTTTTAAAGTATGGCCATGACCAGCAAAATAAATAAGTAATCTGTTCTCAGCCCCTTGACCGTATTTACTAATAAAATCTCCAAAAGCTTTATCTAGTCCGTCTTTTGTTGGGTTCTCGACCATGGTAACGTCAAAGTCCTGCTTTTCTAAACCATCCTTAACAGCTGCAATATCATCCTTTACTCCAGCTAAATCGGCCCATCCATTAGAATAATCGTAAACGCCAATAACCAATGCATGACTTTCTTTATACAAACTGGTTTCTTTATTGTCGATTGTAATATTTAAAAGGGTAACACCACGTTGTTGAGAGAATATTTTTGGTGATTTTAGAAATAGTACTGAAAATATTAATAGAGAAAGAATGATTGTTTTTTTCATTTTTCTGTTTTTTTTGATTAGAACTTCACTTATACTTTATTGTTTTACTAAATGTTACAATAAAAAACAATAACAAATATACGAAAAAAATGGAATAAAAAAAAGAGGTCAGAACAATTTGACCTCTTTTTTTTATTATCAAATTTTACATTTCTGCCATTATCTCTTCTGTAAGCTCTAAATTATGAAACACATTTTGCACATCATCATCTTCTTCAAATACATCAATTAATCGAAGAACTTTTAGAGCAGAATCTTTATCGAGTTTTGTAAGTGTTTTTGGGATTCTTTGCAGTTCAGCACTTTCTGGTTCTATCCCCATTTCCTCTAGTTTTTTCATCATCGAACCAAAATCTTCCATAGCTGTGGTGATGGTGAAAATGCCTTCTTCTAGTTCCACATCTTCTGCACCAGCATCAATAATTTCCATAATAAAATCATCTTCCACTAAATCTCCTTGTGGAACAGCGAAAATCCCTTTTCTGTCAAATAAAAACAATAAAGAGCCATTGGTTCCTAAACTGCCATTGTATTTATTAAAGTAGGAGCGAACATTGCTAACCGTTCTTTGAACATTATCAGAAAGGCATTCAACAAAAACCGCAACACCAAAATTTGCATAACCTTCGTAACTTACTTCGGTATAATTATTAGCGTCTTTATCTGATGCTTTACTGATAGCCCTTTGAATATTATCTTTTGGCATATTAACACCTTTAGCATTGGAAATGGCAAGTCTAAGGCGAGGATTGCTATCAGGATCACTTCCGCTTTCTTTAACTGCTACTGCAATATCTTTAATGATTTTCGAAAATGCTTTTGATCTTTTAGCATCTAAAGCACCCTTTTTTCTTTTAATGGTTGACCACTTATTATGTCCTGACATATGAATTGATTTTACTTTGTTTAAATTTTGGGTAAAATTATAATATTTATTAGAAATAGAAAAATTAAAGATACTTAGTTTTATTCACATTACACTCTTTGTATTTAAAATAGAATAATTTTTTCGCCCTTTCACTTTCTCATTCTTACCATTTACTTTTCGAATTAAACCGTTAACTGATTGTTGGTTGTAATAGGAATGCATTGAACCTAAATTTGACTTAACTAACCTATAAAACCTTGTATTATGAAAACAAAAGTAAATATTTTCGAAGATGAATGGTGTGATATTGTTTTTGAGGATAAAAACAAAGAATATGGAGCTTTTAAACTAAGAAAATCTTCATCAAAAAGCCATTTAGTTGCGCTAATTGTAACAGGTGTTCTCTTTACCTTTAGTGTAAGTTTTCCTTTATTGATAAAAGGAAGCGACTCCAACGATACGATGAGTATTGGAGACATCACAACATTAACCAATGTGGAACTTGATAAGAAAATTGAAATTATTGAGCCCTTAAAATCTGAAGCGCCAAAAGTTGCAGTTTTTAGACCATGGATTGTAAAACCAGACGATCAAGCCAGTGATGATGACATCATTTCTATGGATTCATTAATTTCAATTGTTGTGCCTCGAGGAAATAACGATACAACAGGATTCAAGGATATTGATAAAGACAATAAAGACAAGAGAATTATTACCGAAACAATAAAACCTTTCATGATTGTTGAAGTTATGCCAGAATTCCCAGGCGGGGAATCAGAAATGATGGAGTTTTTAGGAAAAAACATTGAATACCCACAAGATGCCAGAGAAGCAAATGTTCAAGGAACAGTTTATGCAACGTTTGTGGTAAATCCTGATGGAGGCATTTCTAATATTCAAATTTTAAGAGGGGTTTATGCCTCCTGCGATAAAGAAGCATTGAGAGTTATTAAAATGATGCCTAATTGGAAACCAGGAAAACAAAATGGTGTTGCGGTTCCAGTACAATTAAATCTTCCAATAGCTTATGTTTTGAAATAAATTAAATTGACTGAAATTGCTTTCAAATAATTTATCGAAATCATTAACCTAAAAAAATATATTATGAAAACTAAAGAAAATATTTTCACAGAAGAGTGGTGCGATATTATTTTTGAAAATAAAAATAAGGATTATGGTGCTTGTGCCAATAGGAAGTCTTCTTCAAGGAATCATTTAATTGCAATTATCGCAACCGGCACTTTTTTTTCGCTTAGCATTTGCTTTCCATTATTAATGAAGGGAAATGCTAAAAAGGATGTAATTAAAATTTCAGATGGGATTTTGCTTTCTGGAGTGGTTAGGGAGGAACCAATTTTTATTCCAGAGCCAATGAAAAAAGTATTGCCAAAATTAAATGCCTTCAAACCTGAAGTTTTAGGCCCAAATATTATTCTTGGGAATGAAGAAACCACATTTTTGGAAACCCCGATAAAAAGCAATTCAAATACGGGTTTGAGGAATGATACTGCAAATTTTAGCAATCAAAATAATATCCAAAAAGAAACAAATCTTTTACCTGAAAAAAAAGATCCCGTTTTTTTTGTTGAAGTAATGCCCGAATTTCCAGGTGGAGAATCAGAAATGATGGCCTTTTTAGGAAAAAACATTAAATACCCACAAGATGCCAGAGAATTAGGAATTCAAGGAAAAGTGTATATTGTTTTTGTTGTTAATACTGATGGAAGCATTTCAGATATTAAAATTTCCCGGGGAGTGTATTCTTCATGCGATCGCGAAGCCATGAGGGTGGTTCAATCGATGCCTAAGTGGAAGCCTGGAAAACAAAACGGAACAGCAGTTCCTGTTTATTTCAATTTGCCAATATCCTATGTTTTGAAATAATTATGTAATTGATTTTTACAAAAAAAAGCTGCTTTAGGCAGCTTTTTTTTTATTTTAATTTCCAATTTTCCCAAGTGTCTTTCACATCATTACTTATGTTTACCTGTGGATCTTGATCTTTTTTATTAACTCTTAATGATTCTATTGGAACATTTTTGTTCAGGTATTCATCCAGTTCTTTATAAGTGAGATTTCCTTTCGATTCCTGAAGCTTTTTCATTAAATAATAAGAAAACATTCCATGTTGCTTTTCCTTATATGGTAATGCTGATTGCTGTTGCGAAGTTGCCGCAAAAACCACTACGTTTCCTTTTAATGTTTCGGATTTAGGGGTAACTTTTATTGATCTGGCAGAAACCAATCCGGATTCCCTGCCACCTCCCGAAAAACAAGCATCTAAAAATACAGAAACTTTTGCAGCGCCCGATTCTCCAAGTTTTTTGTATAAATCCGAAAGTTTTATCGCCAATGTTAAATCCGTTGCATTAACATCAACAGGAATAATATAGGGAACTTTCGTTACTTCATCTGGGAATCCATGTCCAGCGAAATAGAAAATCAGTTCTGATTGACTTCCATTTTTAGAAACGATTTTCAGCGCATTATCAATAGTTTGTTGCATTTTTGCTGCTCCGGCATCGGTTACAAAAAACACGTTTTTTTCATCTGCACCAAGAGTTTTTATGGTGTAATCTTTGAAAGTTTTTGCATCATTTCTTGCGTATTCCACATTTATCTCAGCATTTTGACCATTCTGCGAATTAGAATAATCTTCATTTCCAAAAATAATGGCAAATAGGTTTGTATTTTTTGTCTCGTTAACGGGAATGTTTTCGTCAACATCAGATTTGCCAATAATCATGGTTTTGTTAGTGTTGATATTGGAATTTGAATTGTTCTGATTCGGTAAACTTACATTTACATCCGAAAATTGAAATTTGAAATCAATGCTCTCATAAGAAGTCTTATTTTTTGAATCATAAATAAAACGTTCTTTCGTGCTCGGCAAAACCAATTCTAAATAATTAATAATAAAATGATCATCAACCAAAATTAAATCTGGTTTTTCGATTATGAAATTAGACCAATTTTTTTTAAAATTGGGTGCAGAAGCAGAAGGTACCGGAATTGCAAAGTCACCAAAGTTATTTGCCCCAACCAAATATGATTGATTCTCAGTATCGTAGTTATTTAATTTGAAATTGGCTTTGTTAATTAACTTTAAATGTTCTGCTTTTAAAATATTAATTGCTTCGTTGGTGTTTTCGAAAATCAATTTATTTCTATTTGCTTCAGTAACTCTTAACTTATAATCGGCAAGTTTCTCAAATTCCCCTTTTTTTTGCCAAATATTCACGACATCCTCAACATAAAATTTCACAAAGCTTTTTATATTGACTTTTTCATCAATAATAATAAAATCCGCTGGTTTTGAAGTGCCTTCAATCGTATTTTGGGCAAAGCAAATCTTTGCAAAGAAAATTAATGAAATCAGAAATAAATTTTTCTTCATTATTTTTGGTTTCTTTTGTTGATTTCTTCTTTGATTTCAGCAGCTTTTGAATAATCTTTTTCGCTAACGGCTTTTTTCTTCATGTCTTCTAATTCCTGAAGAGAGAATTTTTCGTAATTTGTCTTAGGTTGGGTAACGTTATTATTTTCTTCAATATTTGTTTTTTTAACAGGAGTTTCCACAACATATTGTTTCGGGAATTTGGCAAAATAAACATCCATTCCTTTGTTAATTCCTTTTATGAATGCTTTATTATAGCGTTTGTCTTTGTTTTGGAAAGAGTTTATAGCAGCCCAAAGTGATGGAACAATGCCTATTACAGCACCAACAATAGCTACCGCACCAGATCCGGCAAGGCCGCCAATTAATGAAAACGTTGTAGAACCGATTAATCCAACTTTCGTGAAAGCGCAATAGTAATTGGTGCCATCAAAATCAACACGAGCAATAAAGTCGTTGTGTTTTGCAGAATAAATTTGAAAAGATCCGACAGAAACAAAACTGTTTTTATCTAAAAATCCTCCCAAATCATAACTTGTACCGTAATATGGAAGTATTAACAAATCCGCATTAAGTTCTGTTGCAAGCTCGGCCATTTTGTCGCGAGAAACTTTAGAATCTTCTAAAGGTAAGCCCGATTTTTTAAACATTTGAACAGAGGTATTATAA
>JACAAW010000176.1 GCA_013377115.1 Bacteroidota bacterium
TTATTGTATTTTTCTTCAATTTCCGGAAGTTTATATTTCAAAAAGCTTCTATAATCGTCATCAGGAATAAAGCAGATTTCGTAACTTTCTTTTTTCTCTGCCAATTCAAAATAACCTAAATCGGCTGCCATTTTCTTTATTTCATCTTTGTGAAATTTTCCCAATGGGAAAAGCGTTCTTGACAAGCTACTTTGCGTCAATCCCCATAAAACATAAGATTGATCTTTGTTTTCGTCTAGGCCTTTTGAGACAACAAAACGTCCATTTTCTTCCCGAACTTGAGCATAATGTCCAGTTGCTATAAACTCGCATCCAAGGCTATCGGCTCTTTTAAGCAAAGCTTCCCATTTAATATGCGTATTACAAAGCACGCAAGGATTTGGTGTTCGACCTAACAAGTATTCACTAACAAAATCTTTTATTATTAATTCGTCAAATTCTTCTCGGATATCAACTACATAGTGAGGAAAACCTAAATTGACGGCAATTTGTCGAGCATCATTAATGGAATCGAGACTGCAACAACCAGTTTCTTTTTTGGAACTTCCTGTATTGGCATAATCCCAAGTTTTCATGGTCATACCAATTACTTCATAACCTTCATTGTGAAGCATTATGGCCGCGACAGAGCTGTCGATACCGCCGCTCATTGCCATTAAAACCCTACCCTTTTTTAACATTTTTCAAATTATTGATTTCCAGGTCCTCTATAATCGGATTTCCCAGGGTCTGGTACATCGATTGGAATATCTTTAACAGGCTTTTCCCTTTCAATTTCTTCTTTCGTACGTAAATCTTCGGTTTTTATAAGTTGACCATTTTTAAATGTTTCAACCATTTTAAAGGTTCCATTTTCACGATACTTCACCCATTTTCCATCACGGGTACAATTTTTAAAATAGCCCTGTGTTTTCAGTTTACCAGTTGAATAATAAATTTTAAAAACGCCATCAAAGCAATCGTCTTTATAGTTTGCTTCTAATTTAATCTTGCCATCTTTGAAAAATTCTTTATTCGAACCATTCTTTTTATCATTCATCCAGTTAACTTGTTCACTTAATTCACCAGTATAATAATACACTTTAAAAAGACCATTTTTTTTGAAATTTTTATAAAACTCCTCTGATACCAATACTCCCAAATCGTTGTAAAATTTCCAAAGGCTATCTTTTTTATTATCAATGTAATTGCCATAACCCAAAACTTTTCCATTGGGTTGGTAGTAAATAGCTTTAGCAAATGTGCCCTTTACATATTTTAAATTGGATTCTAATTTTCCATCTTCGGTATAATAATTAAATTCTCCAAAAGGCTTATCATCTTTGAATTGGCCATGATAACGCATTTTCCCATTTTTATAATATCTCTTCCAAACACCTTGTTTTTGTCCTTTAGCATCTATTTTGTTAAAAATACTATCATTTGAGCTGGTTGTTGATTGAGAAAAGCCAAATAAACTAAATGACATGATAATTATTAGTGAAAAGAGAAAATGTTTCATAAATATTTCTGTTGAATTGATTATCAAAGATAAAATAAGTTAAAATAACATCCAAGCTTTAATTAAACTTAAAAAGGATGTAATTTTTGAAAAACATCCTTTTTAAGTTTCTTTTATAACGCAGCAGAACTGCTATTATTTTATTAGTGATCGCAATGACCGTGATTTCCACAGCAATCTTCTTCACTATGGTGATGATCGCATGATGAACCATGGATATGACCATGTTGAAGTTCTTCTTGAGAAGCTTCGCGAATATTTGTAACTTCACCTTTGAAAAACAAATTCATTCCAGCTAATGGATGGTTAAAATCCATTGAAACTTCATTTGTTTCAACAGCAAGGATTCTTCCATGAAGTTGATTTCCTTCGCCATCTTTCATAGGAACTACATTTCCAACTTTTAACATATCATCGGCAAGTTTTCCGTCAATAACAAATGTATCAATCGGCAATTTAACAACAGCTTCTTGAATAAATTCACCATAAGCATTTTCAGCTGTAATTTTAAATTCGAATTTACTTCCAACTTCTAAACCTTCGATATTTTTTTCGAAATCAGGTAACATATTTTGAGCTCCCATTAAGAAAGTTAGAGCCTCATCTTGTTCAACTTTTTCAATAATTTGTCCGTTATGGTCGTCTTCTTTGAGCTCGTACATAAGCGAAACAACCATATTTGTTTTTGCTTTCATTTATATAATTTTTAGTCTTTAATATTAAATGCAAAAATAATAATAATTATTAACTTTGCGTTAAAGAATATTGATATAATTGATAATTGCGACAAAATTTATCGTTTCAGAAGCAAAAAAACTATGCAAAACAACCAAAAATTCGCACTTATTGTATTTATTTCCTTTATGATTTCTGCGATTTCTGTATTTTCTCAAAAAAAAGAAAATAAAGGAAAAGACTATCCTGATGGCCGTGGTGGAAAAATACATCTTCCATTAGGTGAATTATCTTTTGCTGATGAAGTGGTTTCTTTTTATAAGGGAAATCCTAAGGCAAAAAAAAGAGCTCAAGATTCTTCATTGGCTATTGGTACACCCAATTTTGACACTTTCGAAGGAGGTTTTACAACATTAGGTTGCGGCGGCTCTTTAACCATGAGGTTTGTAAATAATGCATTGGTAAATATTCCAGGAGCAGATTTATATGTTTTTGAAGTTGGTGCTTTTATTGAAAAAACTAATGTCTCGATTTCGAAAGATGGAAAAAAATGGGTGAATGTTGGAAATATTGCTGGTGGAACGGCTTCAATTGATATTGGAGATTCTGTGAAACCTGGTGAGATATTTCATTACGTGAGATTAACTGATTTAAAATCAGATTGCCGTCCCGATTGGCCCGGAGCTGATATTGACGCAGTCGCTGCAATTGGATCTGCGGAACAATTAACATTAAAAAGTGCATTATTATTTGATTTCAATGAATTTAATTTGAAGCCAAATGCAAAAATAGAACTTGATAAAATTATTGAAAAGATTAAGGCAAATCCAACTGTTGAAATAGTAATTGAGGGGCATACAGATAGTATTGGGAAACTGGAATATAACCAAAAGCTTTCAGAAAATCGGGCAAATGCAGTAAAAAAACAATTTGATTCTCAATTAAAAGGATTGAATATTTCGATAAAAACTTTTGGTTATGCTGATAAAAATCCCATTGCATCAAACAGGACAAAGGAAGGCCAAGAAAAAAACAGAAGGGTGGAAATAATATTAATTCCTGCTTCAGCAAAAATAATTCAGAAAAAGAATAAATAGATTAGGATTACTCGATAACACAGGATAATCCACGGATACCCATTTCAGTTTTTAATGGATCCAATTCAGAGTATCCTCCAGTTTTTACAGCACATTTTCCTTTAAAGTGAACTATTATTGAACATTGTTCGGCTTGCAAAGGGTCGTGCTTACAAACATCAATAAGTGTTTGAATAACAAAATCAAAAGTATTTAAATCATCGTTATAAAGAATTAATTCTTTCGATTCTGTAATGCTTTCAGCACTGTCGTATATGGGTTTTGATTTTTCTTCAACCATCTCATTCTCATTTTAACAAGACAATATTACAATTTATTCCACAAAAAGTCAAGAAAACTTTTCAACATTCCCAATCGCATGGAATGTAAAAGGTTATTTTTTGTTAAATGCTTGTTTTTTGGGAAATAAACAATTAGGTTTGTCAACCAATTAACCAAACAAAATACTTATGAAAAAAATTATCCTTTTTTTTAGCCTTTGGCTTTTTAGCATGGCTATGTTTGCAAATCCTATAAATCAAGGAACTGCAGGCCAAATTGCAATAAATTATTTTAATCATTACTCAAATTTTAAAGTTACTAACAATAGCATTTCTGCTGTTTATCCTCAAACTTATGAAGGATTAGTCACTTCTTATATTTTCACTTTTCAAACCGGTGGATTTATTATTATTTCTGCTGATGATGCTGCGCTGCCAATTTTGGGTTATTCTGTTAATAACAATTACGACCCAAATAATGTCCCTGAAGCAGCAGCTGAATGGTTAAATTCATACAACAAGGAAATCAAAGCCATAGTTGATGCTCAAATGAGCAATAAGGTTACTATTTTGGAATGGAATAAAATCCAAAATAATGATTTTGCAAAAGACATCAATATTGTTTCTCCGATCCTAACAACTTCTTGGGATCAAAGTGGACCATATAATAACTTATGTCCTCCTCCATCAGGTCAACATGCATATACTGGTTGTGTGGCAACAGCGATGTCGCAAATCATGAAGAAATGGAACTATCCAACAACGGGATCTGGTTCTCACACTTATACACATCCAACTTATGGAAGTTTAACCGCCAATTTTGGAACAACAACTTACGGTTGGGCAAACATGATTAATAGTGGATCAGGAACAGCAACCCAAAATGCTGCCGTAGCAACAATAATGTTTCATGCTGGTGTCTCTGTGGATATGAATTATGGTACTTCAGCTTCAGGGGCTTATTCAGAAGCAGTTCCAGGTGCATTAATTAACTATTTCAATTATGAAAATACTGCCGAAATAAAATACAAAAGTGCTTTTACTGCTACTAATTGGATTAATTTATTAAAAGCTGAATTGGATGCCAATCGTCCGGTTTATTATTCAGGAAATGATGGAACTTCTGGTCATGCTTTTGTTTGCGATGGTTATAATTCTTCGAATCAATTTGATTTTAATTGGGGCTGGTCAGGCTCAATGGATGGCTATTATACAATTGGGAATTTGAATCCTGGTTACCAATTTAATCAAGGAAATGCGGCTGTTGTTCGTATAAGACCACATTCAACGACTATGCCAATTGCTGATTTTAGTGTTGATAATTCAATTCCAGGAATTGGAATTCCTGTTACTTTTACAGATCATTCATTGAATTCACCCACAACTTGGTCGTGGACATTTGATGGCGGAACTCCTGCTACTTCTAATTTACAGACTCCACCAACAGTAACTTTTGCAACCAATGGTTTTCACCAAATTACTTTAACAGTAACTAATGCGAATGGATCTGATACAAAAACCATGGAAGATTATATTAATGTTGGAGGAGTTCCTTCAGCATGGATAAAACAAAATACTGGATTTACGACTGCAAATCGCGGAATAGACCAGGTTTGTATTGTAGATCCACAAACTGTTTGGGCTAAAGCTTATGATGGTGCTAATCCAACTGGATACATTCGTGAATTCACCAAAACCAATGATGGCGGAAATACTTGGACACCAGGAACTATTACCTTTACGGGGTCTACTTCATACGGTGTTGCAAACCTTCAAGCTTTTAGTTATAATACTGCTTATGTTGCAATGTTTCCAACGGGAGCAACTGGCGGAATGATTGCCAAAACAATAGATGGCGGAACTACCTGGACAACAACTGGCTCACCAAGTTATACAACTTCATGGTTAAATTGGGTTCATTTCTTTGATGTGAACAATGCTGTTTGTATGGGTGATCCTGCATCAAGTGAATTTGTAATTTACACTACTTCAAATGGTGGAACTTCTTGGACTCTAGTTCCTGCAGCAAATATTCCAAATGCAAATGCAAGTGAAACTGGTATTGTTAATTTTTATGATGCAGTTGGAGATACCATTTGGTTTGGAACTTCAGCTGGAAGAGTATATCGCTCAGTTGATAAAGGATTGAACTGGACAGTTTCAAACACTGGTATTGGTGCAGCTGTTCAAACTGACATTAGATTTAAAAACGGTCTTGTTGGAGTTGCAATTGGACAAGTTTCTCCATATACAATGAAAAAAACAATTGATGGCGGTTTAACATGGACTGCATTAGCACCTACTGGTTATTTCTTAAAATTACCACATTTAGATTATGTACCTGGAACTCCTTCAAAATGGGTAAATGTTGCTGGCGGTCCTGGAACAGGTTCTTCATATAGCATTGATGATTGCAGCACTTTCTTGGATATTGATACTTCAAGTTCGATTCAGTACACAAGCGTTGAATTTTTTGATGAACTTACTGGTTGGGCAGGAAGCTTTAACGTAAGTGCTACCGATGGTGGAATTTACAAATGGAATAATACTTCTACTACAGTAATTGACAATAAACCAAAAACTAGCTTTAATGTATTTCCAAATCCAAATAATGGAATGTTTACTGTTGAATTAAATGGTGATAATTCTGAAAATTTGAATTTATCAGTATATAATATTGTTGGAAAAGAAGTTTATAGCATTAAAAACATTGCTGCTAGCAATCAATTTTCAAAAAGAATTAATCTAGAAGGATTATCGAATGGTATTTACTTTATCAAATTAGAAAGTAATTCAAATTCATATTCTCAGAAAATTATTTTACAGAAATAAACTTTTATAAAACATCTGAAAAAAAGAGCGGAGATTTCCTTCGCTCTTTTTTTGTTTTCATTAATATTTCCTTTTTTTAATTTAAATTTGCAATCTATAAACATTCCATTTTATGAAGAAGAATTTTATCATATTGGTTTCATTTGCATTTCTTTCAACAATTGCATATTCGCAACAGCACAATGGCTATACTGCTCCCCGCCCGAAAAGTTGCAAGACTGAAAATTCGTGTCCAAGAAACACCCTATTTCATGAAACAACCTTTAGGGTTGACAAATTGGGATTGAATTGGAATTCAATAAATTGGGATCACATTTTGGTTTGTCGTGAAAAGTATTTGGTAAGTTTTAGACTTGGTATTGATTATTATTCCTTTTCCAAGATCCATTCAGCAGGGGTTCCTTTAGATATTAATTTGATGATTGGTGGCGAAGGATTGATGTTCGAAGCAGGACTTGGGCTTAACTATCTATATGTTTATGAAAATTATAATGATTCGACTGATACGAGATTTAAGGACAATTTGAGTTATCT
>JACAAW010000177.1 GCA_013377115.1 Bacteroidota bacterium
TCGAAACATGGCTGGATGTCTGACCATTGGGAAAATGAAACAACAGATGTTAGCTATTTACTTGACACAATAATAAAACACATACCTGCTTCTGTTCATATTGAAGGAACACCTCAATTGCAAATAACATCATTAGATTATTCTTCATATGTTGGAAGAATTGCAATTGGAAAATTATCCCGCGGAATGTTAATGCAAAACATGAATGTTTCAGTTGTAAAACGTGATAAAAGTATCGTAAAATCAAAAATTAAAGAAATTTATGTTTTTGAAGGATTGGGAAAAGAAAGAATAAAAACTGAAGTTTATTCAGGCGAACTTTGTGCTATTTTGGGAATGGAAGATTTTGAAATTGGAGATACCATTGCCGATTTTGAAAATCCAGAAGGATTAAAACCAATCAGCATAGAAGAACCAACTATCAGCATGCTTTTTACCATCAACAATTCTCCTTTCTTTGGTAAAGAAGGAAAATTCGTGACTTCAAGACACTTAAGAGATCGTTTATATAAAGAAATTGAAAAGAATTTAGCGCTTCGAGTTGAAGAAACCAATTCTCCAGATGCATATATTGTATACGGCAGGGGCATTTTGCATCTTTCAATCCTTATTGAAACAATGCGCAGAGAAGGTTATGAATTACAAATTGGTCAACCAAAAGTTATCATTAAAGAAATTGATGGTAAAAAATGTGAACCAGTAGAATATTTAACCATTCATGTTCCTGATGGTTTTTCTGGTAAAGTAATTGAACAAGTTACTATGAGAAAAGGCGAATTAGAAAGCATTGAAACCATTGGAGATAGAATTCATATTGTATTCACAATTCCTTCTAGAGGAATTATTGGTTTAAGAAATAATGTTCTAACTGTAACCGAAGGTGAAGCAGTTATTGCCCATAGATTAAAAGGATTTGAACCATGGAAAGGCGAATTTGCTGCAAATAGAAACGGTTCATTGATTTCCATGGAAACAGGAATGGCTATCCCCTATTCAATTGACAAATTGCAAGACAGAGGCAAGTTTTTTGTTGAACCAGGTGAAAATATTTACGCCGGACAAGTAATTGGTGAGCATATTCGTCAAGATGATTTGGTAATCAATATTACCAAAACAAAAAAAATGAGCAATATGCGTGCTTCTGGAACTGATGAAAAAATGGTAATTTATCCAGCATTAAAATTTTCATTGGAAGAATCAATGGAATACATCAACGAAGATGAATACTTAGAAATTACTCCAGTTAATTTTAGAATGAGAAAAATTGTTTTGGATGAATTGGAAAGAAAACGCACAAAAAAAGTGGTAGTAGAATAATTACCAATAATACTTTTTACAGTTATCTCGCAATAATTATTTTTTTATTGTAAGTTTTTTTGTCTTCGGTTTTTGCCTGTATTAAATATATTCCTTCCGCAAATTGAGAAATATCGATAATTTTAGAATTGTCGAATGTTTCTTGTTTGTAAATCATCTGACCCATTAAATTTACAATACTCAATTCAATTTTTCCGGTTTCGCTATTTGGTAATTCAATTGTGATTTGATCAGTTGCTGGATTTGGATAAACTGAAATGGTGCTTTTATCAGGATTACTAATATCATTAACTGATACGGTTGCTCCTCCAGCAATGGTTGTTCTGTAAAATTGATTATTTCCGACAATAAAACCGGTATCACTATTTAAAAAGAAAACATCCATAATATCATCAAAGAAATTTGCCATAGCTGGCGGTGTGGCAGTTTGATGATTCCATGAAATACCACCATCTGTCGTTTTTGAAACATCAAATTGACCTACAGTATAACCTGTAGAATTATCTGTAAAGAACATCGAAAGAGTACAATATGCCTGATTAACATATTGAGAAATCCATGTATTTCCTTGATCAGTGGTTTTGAAAATAGTCAAATCATTACCACATGCAAAAGTATTACAATATCCAACACTATCAGTTGGGAAAAATATTTTGGACAAACTAAAACCCGTACCAATAATCAAAGGCTGACTAATCCAATTTAACCCACCATCAGTAGTTTTCAACAGGGTATCATTTCCACACACAAAGCCTATTGTATCATTTATAAAAAAAATTGACCGAACATAGGAGTTAGTTCCTGTATTTAAAACATTCCAATTGTTGCCTCCGTCAATTGTCTTTAAAATAGATCCATTAATACCACCAACATAACCTATATTTGTACTTGGGAAAGACAAACAAGTTAAACCAATTGTTGATAATGTAGTCCATGAATTCCCAGAATCAGTTGATTTTACAATTAATCCGCTATCCAAATTACCAGTATTAATATTCTGACCTACTGCAATAATTGTGGCCAAAGACGTATAAGAAATATCGTTAAACCCAAATGGCATAGCTGTTGAATAAGTGGTATCCCAACTTGTTCCATTGTTTGAGGTTTTTAAGATACATCCATGAAAATTTGATAGATACCCTAAATGGCCAGCACCAAAACCATTATTAAAATCTCTAAATTCAACAGAATTAATGCAAGGAAAAGATTGAGGTAGTCCCGCCACAGGGAAATATACTGTTTCCCATTGGGCAAAGATTGCTTTTGAACACAATAAAAAAACAAAGATTAATTTTAATACTTTTGATTTCATAAAATATATTTTGGGTAAAACTGGTAATTTAGCAAGTTCATTATTTTATCCTGTAAAATTACATTTATTTATCATAAACCAATACTTTATTCAAATAAATATAAAAAAATAATTTCCAAATTCTAGTCATATTTTAATATGCCTTATAATAATTCAAAATTTGTATTTTTACATCGACAAATTTAGAAAAGCAAATATTGGCAAAAAACCTACTCCTTATTTTTACTTTATTCCAGTTATTTGGCAATAGCATTGTTTCATTTTCTCAAAATTATTCACAAACCATTCGTGGAACCATCACAGATTACGATACCAAAGAAGTTTTAATTGGAGCTACATTTGTAATTCTTAATCAAGATCCTTTTATTGGAGCATCTTCAGATATTAACGGAAAATTCAAGATTGAAAAAGTGCCATTTGGCAGATACAATATTAAAGTAACCTATATCGGTTATCAGGATTATTCAATAAAGGAACTTGAAGTTGGCGCTGGCAAAGAAATAATTTTAAATATTGAGCTGCATCAAAAATTATATTTGGGAAAAGAAATTGAAATTAAAGCAAATAAACATAAAGAGAATTCTGTTAATGAAATGACAACCGTAAGTTCCAGAACTTTTTCGGTTGAAGAAACCAATAAATACGCTGGAAGCTGGGGCGATCCATCCAGAATGGCATCCAATTATGCTGGAGTCACCATAGTTTCTGATAAAAGAAACGACATCATTGTCCGTGGCAATTCTCCTATTGGCGTTTTATGGCGCTTGGATGGTATCTCAATTCCAAATCCAAATCACTTTTCAATTGCTGGAAGTTCTGGTGGCGCCATCAGCATGATCAATTCAAATCTACTAGATAATTCTGATTTTTTAACTGGAGCATTTGCTGCCGAATATGGCAATGCCATTTCAGCTGTTTTCGATTTAAAAATGAGGAATGGCAATAACGAAAAGCGCGAGTATATCGCACAACTTGGTGTTAATGGATTTGAACTTGGCGCTGAAGGTCCTTTTATCAAAGGAAAACCTGCATCATATCTCATCAATTATCGCTATAGTACTTTAGGTGTTTTAGATTTGATGGGCATTTCAATTATTGATGCTGTTCCACAATTTCAGGACATTTCGTTTAAATTGAATTTCCCAATAAAAAAATCAATTATTTCCGTTTTTGGAATTGGGGGAAAAAGCAGTGCACTTTATGAACCCGAAGCTGATAGCACAAAATGGAAAAATATTGAAGATCGTTATGGTTATCTTTCAGGCTCAAAAATGGGAATTGCTGGAATTTCATTGATGCAATTTCTCAATAAAAAAAATTATTTAAAAATAACCCTTTCTGGATCTCTTAACAATGCATTTTTTCGCGACGATTCAACAGGAACTGATTACCACATTTACGAAAACAAAAAACTCAATACCATAGAAACTAATTATTCCTTCTCAGCTTTTGTAAATACCAAACTAACGCCAAGGAATTTATTTCGTTATGGGATTATTTTCAAGAATATGAATGTTGAAAATGAAATGTATTTGATGAGTTATTTTCCAACAGAGAATAAACACCTAATCAATAATTTTGCGGGGAATGCGAATCTTGCTCAAGCTTATATTCAGTGGAGATTTAACTTAAACGAGAAAATCACAATCAATTCAGGAATTCATTATTTGTATTTGCTACTGAACAATAAAAATTCAATTGAACCAAGGGCTGCAATAAAATGGAGTATTACCAGCACACAAACTTTAAGTTTTGGATTTGGAATTCACGGACAAATTCAACCACTCGCAACCTACTTTACTCAAGCAAAAGACAGCTCGGGAAATGAGAGTTTACCAAATAAAGATCTTGATTTTACGAAAAGTCAGCAATTTGTTTTGGGTTACGATTGGTTGATTTTAGAAAACCTAAGACTAAAACTTGAATTGTATTATCAGAACATTTACAATGTGCCTATTGATATAGCAAAACCAACGAATTCACTAATTAATTTTGGAACTGATGACAATATTTTTTCGGAATCTGCCTATGCCAATTCTGGTAAAGGAAAAAATTATGGTGCAGAAATTACCTTGGAAAAATTCTTCAGCAAGAATTATTATTTTTTAATTACCGGTTCATTATTAAATTCAAAATATGTGGATGGAAATAAAATGGAACGAAACACACGTTATAATTGCAATCACGCATTTAATTTCTTGGCGGGAAAAGAATTTATCATCAGCAAAAGGAAAAGCAATTCGTTGGGAATCAATTTTGGCATTATTGACATTGGTGGACAACATTACACTCCAATTGATTTAATCGCTTCACAAACTGCTGGAAGAACTATTTATATTGATTCATTGGCATATAGCAAGCAATTTAAAGATTTCATTAAGGTGGATATTCGGCTAAGTTACAAGAAGAACGGAAAAAAAGTTTCTCACGAAATCGCGGTAGAAATCAACAATGTATTTAACAGACAAAATATTGAAAGTCAGTTTTACAATGCCAATAAAAAAGAAATACAATACACCTATCAGTTGGAAAGAATTCCAATAGTATTGTATAGGTTGAAATTTTAATTTAAAATAACCTTTCAGAGTTCGAAGAACCTGAAAGAGTTTTAAAAGAATTCCGTGTTAAACTCTGACGGGTCAAAAAGACTCCGTCAGGTTATTTAAAAATAAAATATGAATAAAATAAATAATATGTAATGAATAAAGAACAGAGTTCGAAGAACCTTAAAGAGTTTTAAACGGAAATGCGAAAGAAACTTGGACTGGCTAGACTCCGTTAGATTTTATTAATAATTAACCTCGACCACCACTAATATTTGGTTTCAAATATTTATCCAACCATTTGAAAAATTCTTTTTGCCAAAGGATTGAATTTTGAGGTTTCAAAACAAAATGAGTTTCTTCTGGAAAATATAATAATTTGCTTGGAATTCCGCGCAGTTGTGCTGCATTGAAGGCCTCAAATCCCTGAGTTTCTGGAATACGAAAATCATTTCCACCTTCAATAACCATTATAGGAGTATCCCATTTTCCAACAAATTTATTTGGAGAAAACTCATAGCTTTTTGGTTTTGGATTGTCCCAATAAGCACCACCTAAATCATGATTTGCAAACCAATATTCTTCAGTAGAACCGTACCAGCTTTCGAAATTAAACATTCCGCAATGAGCAATAAAAGCTTTAAAACGTTTGTTATGATTTCCTGCTAAATAATAAATTGAAAAGCCACCATAACTGGGTCCAACTGCTCCTAATCTATTTGCATCAATAAACGGCTCTTTAGCAATGGTGTCAATAGCAGTTAAATAATCTTTCATGTTTTGTCCACCATAATCTAAACTAATTTGATCGTTCCATTCTTGTCCAAACGATGGAACTCCGCGCCTGTTTGGAGCTACGATTACATAATCATTTGCAGCCATTAACTGAAAATTCCAACGATAAGAAAAGAATTGACTAACGGCACTTTGTGGACCACCTTGACAAAATAAAACAGCTGGATATTTTTTATTTTTATCAAAATTTGGTGGATAAATTATATTGACCAACATCTTTTTATTATCAGTTGTTGTAACCCAACGTTGTTCCACTTTTCCCATTGTTATTTTGGAAAGAACTTCTTTATTGGTAAAAGTTATTTGTTTTTCCATCAAACCTCTTCCATCACTTGCAATTCGATATATTTCTGTTGGCATCGACATTGACATTTTTGCACCAACAAATCCATTATCCAATACACAAAACTCAGTATAATCATGAACACCTGAAGTAATTTGCTTCACTTCTTTATTGGTAATATTTATTGAAAAAATTTGGTCAGTAGCTTTAATTCCACTAATAAAATAAATTAAGTTATTATCAGTTTTACTCCATCTAAATGTTGAAGAACTTTGATCAAATTTATCAGATAAATCGGTTGTCTGTTTTGTTGCGAAATCATACAACATGATTCTTTTTTTGTCTGATTCGAAACCTGGAGTTTTCATGCTACTCCATACAATTTTTTTTCCATCGTTTGAAAAAACAGGATCCATGTCATAGCCATTCATTCCAGAGGAAATATTTTCCGTTTTCCCTGATTCCAAATCAAAAATATAAATATCGGAATTGGTGCTCAATGCCTCTTGAGTTCCGTTTAGTTTTTTACAGGTGTAAGCGATTCTTTTTCCATCAGGGCTCCAGCAAACTTGTTCCATTCCACCATCAGGAGTTAAAGGAGAATCAAATCTTTCGTTTGG
>JACAAW010000178.1 GCA_013377115.1 Bacteroidota bacterium
ATGTTTGAAAAAACATCGGGCTTCTTTTTATTGTATGAATAAGTATTAATCTTCTTCTTTTTCTGAAGCTTCGTAAGCTTTAATCAATACTTCTTGAACATCAGAAGGAACTTGTTGATAATCGGCAAATTTCATTCCGTAGGTTGCTCTACCCGAAGTTAAAGAACTTAAAGTTGTAGAATACCTGTTCATTTCAGCCAAAGGAACTCTGGCTTTAATTTTTTGGTAATTACTTCCTTCACTGTCCATTCCCATAACAACTGCACGACGTCCTTGTAAATCAGTCATAACATCACCCATTCTGTCAGAAGGCATAATAACTTCAACATCATAAATTGGTTCTAGAATTTTTGGACCAGCATTTTTAAATGCATCTTTAAATGCATTTCTTCCAGCAAGTTTAAATGCCAATTCGTTTGAATCAACAGGGTGCATTTTTCCGTCATAAACACTAACAATAATATCGCGAGCATAGGAACCAGTTAATGGACCTTCATCAATTTTCTCCATAATACCTTTTAGAATTGCAGGCATAAAACGGGCATCAATTGCTCCACCAACAATACAATTATGATACATTAATTTTCCACCCCAGCTTAAATTGATTTCTTCTCTTCCTCTAATTGGAAATTCTTTTTGATCTGCTTTTCCTTCGGCAAAAGGTTCAATCATCATATGAACTTCACCAAATTGCCCAGCACCACCAGATTGTTTTTTGTGACGGTACATTGATTTTGCAGGTTTGGTAATAGTTTCACGATAAGGAATTTTTGGTGCGAAGAACTCGATTTCAATTTTATCAATATTTTCAATCTTCCATTTTGCAATATTTAAATGCAATTCACCTTGTCCTTGAACAATTACTTGTTTTAATTCAATAGAATGTTCAACTAAAACGGTTGGATCTTCATGACGAATTTCTTTTAATAATCCACCTAATTTTTCATCATCAGCTGTGTTTTTTGCTCTAACTGCAGTTCTGAATCTTGGTTCTGGAAAAATAATTGGTTCAATAGTATCAGAACTGTTTTTTGAAGAATTTAAAGTGTTATTGGTGTAAGCATCTTTTAATTTAATTGTTGCAATAATATCACCAGCAATAGCTTTATCAACTTTATTTCTGTTTTTTCCTGCAATGGCAAATAATTGAGAAATTCTTTCTTTAGATCCAGTATTTGCATTTACCATATCCAAACTTTCAGAGATCTCACCTGCAGTTATTTTCATGAATGAAACGGTTCCAATATGTGTTTCATTTTGTGTTTTAAAAATAAAAGCTTGAGCAGCATCTTTGCTATTGAAAAGAATTTCTTTTCCTTCAGATGTTTTAAGGGTAACCATATCCGTTGGAGATGGAGCCGTTGTACAAACAAAATCCAATAAAGTATGAACTCCTAAATTTTGTTTTGCTGAAACGCAGAAAACAGGGTAGATATCACGTTTTGATAATCCCATTTTCAAACCTTTTTGCATTTCTTCTTCAGTCAAAGTTCCTTTATCAAAGAAAATTTCCATTAAAGCTTCGTCGCCTTCAGCCGCAGCCTCAATTAGTTTTCCTTGTAATTCTTCAGCATTGTCTTTCTCATTAGCAGGAATATCCAAAATTTCTGGTTTGCCACCATTCGCTGGAAATTTCAATAATTTCATTTTTGTTAAGTCAATAACTGAATTGAAACCAATACCTGCGTTTACTGGATATTGAGCAATGGTAACTTTTTCACCAAAAAATTGTTTCATCTGACGAATTGCTTCATCAAAATTTGCTTTTTCGTGATCTAATTGGTTTACAACAAAAACAACTGGTTGATTGTGTTTTGTAGTATATCTCCAAGTAATTTCTGTACCAACTTCAACGCCATTCTGTGCACTAACAACCATTAAAGCAGTTTCGCAAACTTTCATTGCAGAAACAACTTCTCCAATAAAATCGTCGAAACCTGGGGCATCTATAATATTTATTTTTTTTCCGTTAAATTCTGAATAAAGCACTGTTGAGCTAACAGAATTCTGACGTTCTAACTCAATTTCTCTATAATCTGAAACAGTATTTTTGTCTTCAACAGAACCTCTTCTGCTAATTACTCCCCCTTCGAACAACATGGATTCTGCAAGAGTGGTTTTTCCCGATTTTGAACCTCCAATAAGAACAATATTCTTAATTTCGTTTGTTTGATATACCTTCATATTTATTAATTGGTTATAAAATGTAAAATAATTTTAGAGCCTGTAAAATTAAAAAAATTCTTAAATAATCAACAAAAAAACTTGATTCATTTCAAATTATTGAAGAATCCCTTTTATTGTAGATTAATATCGAATTGAACTAAACTTACAAATTCTGCAATTCTATTGTTGATTTCTTCTTTTGATAGGCCATGCAATTTTTCTGTGCCGAATTTTTCTACAGTAAAAGATGCCATTGCAGAACCAAAAATAATAGCACGTTTCATATTTTCGAAAGAGATATCATTTGTTTTTGCCAAATAGCCAATAAAACCGCCAGCAAAAGTGTCGCCAGCACCAGTTGGATCAAAAACTTCTTCTAGTGGAAGAGCAGGAGCAAAGAAAACGTTGTCTTTGTCAAAAAGTAATGCTCCATGTTCTCCTTTTTTAATGATGAGATATTTTGGTCCCATTGTAAGGATCTTTTGTGCGGCTTTAACTAATGAATATTCTCCTGATAGTTGACGAGCTTCTTCATCATTAATTGTAAGAACATCAACCATTGAAATAGTTTTTAGAAGATCTTCAAGCGCAATATCCATCCAAAAGTTCATGGTATCCATTACAATTAACTTTGGTCTGTTTGGCAATTGATTGATAACTTGTTGTTGAACCATTGGTGTTAAGTTGCCTAACATTAAAAACTGACAATCTTTATAACTTTCAGGAACAACAGGATTAAAATCTGCCAAAACGTTAAGTTCTGTTGCAAGTGTATCGCGAGAGTTCATATCAATATGATATTTTCCAGCCCAGAAAAAAGTTTTCTGTCCCTCAATTATTTGCATTCCATCAAGATTTATATTGTGAGAAGTGATAATGTCGATGTTTTCTTGAGGGAAATCGCTTCCAACAACCGAAACCAGATTGATATTATTTGTAAAGTAAGAAGCCGACATGCCAATGTATGTAGCTGCACCGCCAAGAATTTTGTCTGTTTTTCCGAAAGGAGTTTCGATTGCATCAAATGCTACCGTGCCAACAACTAATAAGCTCATTTATAGGTGATTTTAAGATTAATAAAAATATTTTAATAAAAAAGTGATTTTTTTTCGCAAAGATATTGTTTATTTCGAATTTTACCTTAAATTTGCACCACTTTTTAAGGGAGCTATTTTTAAAAAAGTAAATTCCTACTTAGCTCAGTTGGTTAGAGCATCTGACTGTTAATCAGAGGGTCGCTGGTTCAAGTCCAGCAGTGGGAGCAGGATAAAAGAAGAAAAGCCTTGTAATTCAAATGATTACAGGGCTTCTTTTTTTAGCAACTAAAACATAGCTAAAACAATTCTTATTTTTTGGGCTTTTTTAGATTGCTTTGTATGATTTATTGAGGTGGATTAATTGCAATATTTTTTAATTTCATCATAACAATCAAGACCTAATTCTGCTGCTTTGCTAAAATCCCAACATGCACTATCTTTTTGATTAGAATTTAATTTTGCAACCTTATCAATAAACTTTAAAAAATCATTTCTGTAAATATCTTCAGTATCTTTTTTTTGTGTTTTGTTCTTTAAAATTTCAGGATTAACTCTTTGATCATTTGCTTCTAATTTATTTTGAAGTTTTAATATATCAGCAATTTGCTTTTTTAAGTCATTATTTATTTTTGTAGCATTGGGCAAAAGAATAATTTTTTTATATTTTTCCTTTAACCCTTTTAACTCTTCTTCTGTTAAGGAATCTTTTTGCTTCAGGCTAATTGAAGGCTTGTTTTCCCATACTTCTTTTTCAGTTTCATTCCAAGCCCCTTCAGGAATAGAATAACCAACTGAAAGATATGTACTTTTCCTGTTTTGAGTAATTCTAATATAAATTGGCCTTAATCCATTGGTATAGGTGCTGGGGTAAAGCACTGCTTTAATTTTCAAATCTGACATAATACAAGTTCTTTAAATGTCCTTAACAAAGATATAATAAAAAACCTCAACTAAAACATAGCTAAAACATTTCTTTCATATCATTTACTTTCTTTTACTTTTTTTTTCTTGTTAAAAAGCTATGATATTATATGTTTTTGTATCTTTGCAAAATAAAATACAGACTTTCAAAGGTGTAAAATTTCCCCAGCAGTGGGAGCCGAAATAAAGAAAGTCTTGTAATTATTGATTACGAGACTTTTTTTTTGATTTCAAAACATTAATAATGAATGAATAAAGATTGAATTTTGATCTTTTTGATATTCCAATTAGAATTTGTCTTAAAAACGGAAATATGAAAAAAAGCAAACTAGTTTTAATTTATTTTATATTTATTGGTTTTGCCCTCCATGCCCAAACGGTAAATATTCCTGATACCAATTTTTTGAAAGCTATTATAAAAAATGGAGTTGATAAAAATGGAGATGGTTTAATTCAGCTTGATGAGGCTAAATTAGTGGATTCTCTCAATGTTAGTCAAGATTCAATTAAAAATTTAAAGGGAATTGAAGCCTTTTCTTCCTTGGCTAAATTAGATTGTTATTTTAATTTATTAAACGAAATTGATATTTCGAAAAACACTTCTTTAACTTATCTCTGTTGCTTTGGGAACAAATTAAAAACTATTGATATTAGCCAGAATAAAAAGCTAAAGTTTTTATTTTGTTATACAAATCAATTGTCTTCAATAAATGTCTCTCATAATTTAAAATTGGAAGTTCTGGATATCCATAATAACCAAATTTCTTTTTTGGAAATTTCAAAAAATAAAAAATTGACAAAAATTAGTTGTTTTAGTAATCAACTTAAAAATATTGACCTAAAGCAAAATAAAAAACTTGAATATTTATTTTGTTACTCAAATCAATTTACTTCTATAGATTTTTCTGGGAATTTAAAATTACGTGTTTTAGATTGCCATTCAAATAATATATCTTCTCTCGATTTTTCAAAGAATCTTGCATTAGAGGAATTGGACTGTGCTGGAAATATTTTAAAAAATCTTCATCTTTCAGCAAATCTTGCACTTAAAGAATTGGATAGTGCTGAAAATCCTGATTTAAGAGAAATTTGTTTAGACAAATCTCATCTTGAAATAATTAAAAATGATTCTGAAAATTGGGAAAAGGACGAATTTGTTAAATGGGTTATTGATTGTAAAAATTGATAAAGAAATACCATTCCAAAAGAATCAGTCTTCTAAAAATAAAACAATTTTTTTATATTCTAATATTAAATTTGACCGGTAAAATATTCCCCTTGCTTGTTATGCTGGTATTTTTACTTTAATATTCTTAGTCAAATTCATAGTGTCGGTCGCAATTACAAGTTCTTCATTGGTTTGAATTACCAATACTTTTGTTTTGGATTCAGGTTTGGTTAAAACTTCATCTTTACCTCTTAAGCAAATGTTTTTTTCAAAATCGAAATCAATTCCAATGAATTCTAATCCTTTGCAGATAGCAGCTCTGGTAATATAATCGTTTTCACCAATACCTCCGGCAAAAATAATAGCATCAACACCTCCCATAGCTGCTGCATAAGCTCCAATGTATTTTTTTACTCTGTAGCTATACATGTCTAGGGCAATTTTTGCTCTTTCATTTCCTTGTTCTGCTGCTTTATGTAAATCTCGCATATCGAAAGAAATTCCAGAAATTCCTTTCATTCCGCTTTGTTTATTAATTAAATCATTTGCTTTTCTGAGGTCTAAACTCTCGCGTTGCATTAAAAACAAAAGAACACCTAAGTCTAAATCACCTGCTCTTGTTCCCATAATTAATCCTTCTACCGGTGTAAATCCCATCGAAGTATCAACTGATTTGCCATGGTCAATTGCAGTTATTGATGCTCCATTTCCAAGGTGACATGTGATGATTTTTAATTTTTTCCAATTAAGACCCATTAATTCACAACCTTTTTCTGCAACATATTTATGACTGGTTCCATGGAAACCGTATCTTCTTACTTTATATTTTGTGTAATATTCATAAGGAATTCCATATAAATAGGAATGTGCAGGCATGGTTTGATGAAATGAAGTATCGAAAACAGCAACTTGTGGTACATGTGGCAACAACGCTTGCATTGAAAGTATCCCTTTTAAATTTGCTGGGTTGTGCAATGGAGCCAATTCGCAACATTTATCGATATCAGCAATAACTGATTCGTTAATTAATGCACTTTTATTGAAGTTTTCTCCACCATGAGCAACTCTATGACCAACTGCTTCAATTTCGCAATGATGTTTAATTACTCCATTGATTGGATCTGTTAATACTTTTAAAATTAAATTGATTCCTTCTTGGTGGTTTTCGATATCCTGAATGCAAATAAAAGCTTCTTTTCCCTTTACTTCGTGTTTCAATTCGCTTTCATGAGTGCCGACTCTGTCTAGCAATCCTTTTGCCAGTAGGTCAGCATTATTAGCCATATCAATTAGTTGATATTTAACTGAAGAGCTTCCACAGTTTAGCGCTAGTATTTTCATGAGATTTATCTTTAAATATTAATTTTTATTTTGAAACTTGATTTGCTGTAATTGCTACAAGATTAACAATGTCGTTAACCGAGCAGCCTCTAGATAAATCATTTATGGGTGCTCCAAGTCCTTGTAATATCGGACCAATCGCTTCAACATCACCTAAACGTTCAACTAATTTATAACC
>JACAAW010000179.1 GCA_013377115.1 Bacteroidota bacterium
CCACAAATATAAGCACCGGCACCGGGATGAACAAAAATGTCCAGACTAAATGCAGTTCCTAAAATATTTTTTCCCAGAAATTCATTTTCGTAGGCTTCTTTGATGGCGTTGTTTAAAATTCCAACAAGATATTTGAATTCGCCTCTGATAAATATATAGGTTGTATTAACATTAAGTGCAAAACTGGAACAAATCAATCCTTCAATTAATCTGTGTGGAATTTTTTCCATCAGATAGCGGTCTTTGAAAGTTCCGGGCTCGCTTTCGTCGGCATTGCAAATTAAGTAATGGGGTTTGTCAGATTTTTTCTCAAAGTAAAGCCATTTTTTTCCAGTTGGAAATCCTGCACCACCACGACCCCGTAATCCTGATTTGTCAACTTCGGCGATAATTTCATCGGGCGACATGGTTTTCAATGCTTTTTCCACAGCATTGTAGCCACCCAAAGATCTGAAAACTTTGAAGCTTTGAATATCAGGAGTTTCAATATGTTCTAACAGTATTTTTCTGCCCATTTTAAATTTTCGGGTTTATCCGTTTTTGCTTTTAATCCTTCAATAATTTGATCGATTTTTTCGTTGGTGAGAAATTCGTAAAACTCAGTATTTATTTGCATTACTGGAGCATAACCGCAAGCACCAAGGCATTCAACTGTTTTAAGAGTGAATAAGCCGTCAGTGGTGGTTTCTCCGTTTTTAATTTTTAGTTTTTCTTCGATATATGCTGCAATGTCTTCGCCTCCGCAAATCGCGCAAGGACCGGTATGGCAGACTTCTATTACATATTTCCCAACTTTACTATGATAATATTGCGAATAAAATGTTGCCACTTCGTAAACTTCAATTGGTTGAATTTTCAGGAAAGAAGCTACGTAATCCATAATATCCACAGTTAAACTACCACCAAATTCTTCTTGAGCAATGTGCAAAAGAGGCAATAGGGCAGATTTCTGTTTCCCTTCGGGATAATGAGAAACAATTTTATTTACTTTTTCGAGCACAGCTCCGCTGAAACAAATCTCGATGTTTTGTTTTTCGTGGAGGCGGTGATTGATTTTTTTTCCTAACACTTTTAAAAGTTAATTTGTTATTCGTTAATTAGTGTGTAATCTTTTTTAACCACAAAGGTCACTAAGATTTTACACGAAGTTCACAAAGTGGTTTAAAATATTAATTTTTCATTTTGAGATTCCTCATTTCTCCGCAAAACGGCGGATCCATTCGGAATGACAGTTTTATTCTAGAGTGTATGAGGGATTGAGCATCCGCATCACACTAGCGATGCGGATGCTCAATCCCTCCCAAAAATATAAACCTATTGTCATTCCGATCCGCCGATTGGCGGGGAGGAATCTCATTTATTCTATTATTATTTCCCATTAATTATTTTTTTCATTTTTATTACTTATTTAAAAACTTTTTCTTGCCAAATTCCATTTTTATCTTTGCGATAAACTGTTATTGTTTCTGATCCTGATTCTTTTATAAGAGAATCTCCAATTAATACATGTTGACTAATAGTTGATCCATTTTCGACCCACGTATCATTAATTCTAAAATCTGCAGTACCCCGTTCTTCCTTTCCCATTCCTGTTAAAATTCCACTATAATGAAGTTTCAAAAGACGAGCTTTCGATACTTGAAATTGATTTGATAAATCTAAAAAAAACTTAATAATCTGCCATGTCATTATTGATAAAAAAGCAACTAGAATAATTATTTTTATTATTTTCATTAATTTAAACTTTTTACAAATAAATGACAGCAATTAATTAATTGTCACTTTTTCCAAATTAAATCTTCCTTTTTTTTCAAACATTTTAATTTTGGGCTAAAGCCACTTTTTCTGTTTTATTATTATTATCCCCAACCTACTTTCGACTACGCTCAAGTTGACGGTCGGGGCTAATTTATATTCTTCAATTTTATGCGTCCAGCTCTCCTGCAATAATATTCATGCTACTCATTGTTAAAATCGCATCCGACAATACTGAACCTTTTATCATTTCCGGATATGCCTGATAATAAATAAATCCCGGTCTTCTGAAGTGCAAACGATACGGCGTTCTGCCGCCATCACTTACCAGATAAAACCCAAGTTCGCCGTTACCGCCTTCAACAGAATGATAAACTTCGCCAACCGGAACTTCAATTTCGCCCATCACAATTTTAAAATGCCAGATTAAGGGTTCCATTTTACTGTAAACATCTTCTTTCGGTGGTAAATAAAACTCCGGAACATCCATATGGTAATTACCTTCGGGTAAATTCTCCAGTGCATTTTTTACAAGTTTGATGCTCTGCCACATTTCTTCCTGGCGAACGCAAAAACGATCGTAAGTGTCGCCGTTGGTTCCAACCGGAACGATGAAATCAAAATCATTGTAAGAGGAATACGAATTCATTACCCGAACATCATAATCAACACCGGTTGCTCTGAGACAGGGACCGGTAAATCCATAATTTAAAGCACGTTCAGCAGAAATGGCGCCTACATCAATGGTTCTGTCCATGAAAATTCGATTTCGTATCAGTAAATTCTCGAATTGCTTTAATACTTTTGGCAAACCATTCAAAAAATCATTGATTTTTTTAATAACCGATGGTGTGAAATCTCTTTCAAAACCGCCAATTCTGCCAAGGTTGGTGGTTAATCTTGCACCACAAATTTCTTCGTAGATATCGTAAACTTTTTCTCTTTCCTGAAATAAATAAATGAAACCAGTCAATGCACCGCTGTCAACACCAATAACGCTATTGCAAATCAAATGGTCGGTAATTCTTGCCAGTTCCATAATGATGATTCGCATATAATCGATTCGCTTGCTGGTTTTAACTCCCAGAAGTTTTTCAACCGTCATATGCCAACCGATATTGTTGATTGGCGATGAGCAATAATTCAATCGGTCGGTTAATGGCGTAATTTGGTAAAATGGACGGCGTTCCGCAATTTTTTCGAAAGCACGGTGAATGTAACCTATTGTTTGTTCTGCACCTTCGATGGTTTCGCCATTCATGGTAAGAATATTCTGGAAAATACCATGAGTCGCGGGATGTGTTGGTCCCAAATTTAGGGTGCTGTAATTTTTTTCAAAATCCTCAGGACCAAAAATTTTATGTTCTGCTTCTATATGGTTTTTCTTTTCTTCCATAATTTATCTTCCAAAAAACCGGTCATCTTTATCAGTTCTGGTGGAATCTTCCAAAGGATATTCTTTTCTCATTGGAAAATAATCCATGTATTCCACGTTTAAAATCCTAATTAATTTCGGATGTCCTTCGAAAATGACACCGTAAAAATCGTAGGTTTCGCGCTCCATCCAGTTGGCTGAAGCAAAAATTTCTGTAATTGTTTTTATTTCGGGGCTTTTAACAGAAGTAAAAGTTTTTATTCTGATTCTTTTGTTTTGAGCCATATTGTGCAAATGATAAACCACGCCGAGTTGAAGTTCCTGATTAGGATAATGAACACCGCAGAGATCCGTAAGGAAATTGAAATCCAATTCGTTTTTCAAAAAAATCATTAAATCGGTAATGCAATTTTTTTCAACAACAATGGTTAAAACATCAGAAGTTTCATCAATGGACAAAACACTAACAGTGAATGTTTCTGAAATTTTATTTATGATGAATTCGTTTTCCATTGTTTATTTTATGCCGTAACTTTCTAATAATGATCTGTATTCTGGTGAATATCTTCTACGCAAAGATTCATTTCCAACCAGTTCTTGTATTTTCATGAAACCATCAATAATTTGCTCAGGTCTTGGTGGACAGCCAGGAACATAAACATCCACCGGCACCACTTTATCGATTCCTTGCAAAACACTGAATGTATCGAAAATTCCTCCGCTTGATGCACAAGCACCAACAGCAATTACCCATCGAGGTTCTGCCATTTGTTCATAAATTTGATGAACAATCGGGCCCATTTTTTTTGCTATCGTTCCCATAACCATCAATAAATCTGCCTGACGAGGAGAGAAACTAAGTCTTTCGGCGCCGAAACGGCCTAAATCGTAATGCGCTCCCATGGTTGCCATAAACTCAATTCCGCAACAAGAAGTTGCAAATGGCAAAGGCCAAATTGAATTTTTTCTGGCCAAACCGACAACTTTATCTAAATTGGTCGCAAAAAAGCCAGGAGCTGAGTAGCCTTCAGGTGCTTGAACAGTTATATAGGGTTTTTTAGTTTCCATTATTCATCGTGTTTCCAATCGAAAGCACCTTTTTTGTAAATATAATAAAAGCCAAATAGCAAGAAAAACATAAATAAAAGCATTTCGAAAAATCCCATCCATTCCATTTCCGAAAAATTAATTGCCCAAGGGTAGAAAAATATGATTTCCACATCGAATAAAACAAACAAAATGGCAATTAGAAAATATCTTATTGAAAATGGAAATCTGGCATTTCCTTTTATTTCGATACCACATTCAAAATTTTCATCTTTATGAAGGGTGCGAATCCGTTTTCTTTTACTGGTAATAAAATGTGTTGCAAGCATTGTAACCGCTACAAACCCAAAAGCAACGACAGATTGAACCAAAATAGGAATATAATCTTCAGGAATAAAATTCTTGTCCATACTTCACAAATATCGAATCAAAATTAAAGAATTTTTTCCTTATTAAAAAATATTCTAAATAGTTTTTTTTTGAATTTATTTGTAAAAAAGTAAACCTTATTCAAATATGTCGATGGGTTAAAATTTTTGAAAAACAAATTTGGGTTTTTGACCGGTTTTTTGACTTGGAGAAATATCATGTTTATTCATTTAATAAAAAATGACACTAAATTTCGTAATTTTGTATTTCTAAAAACGATATACTATTTAGGATTCATGATAAAATTTGAAAAATTTATTTTAGATAACGGATTAAAAGTTATTATCCATCAGGATAATTCATCTCCTATAGTTGCCTTCAATGTTCTCTATAATGTTGGGGCAAAGGACGAAAATCCGAAGAAAACTGGTTTTGCTCATTTGTTTGAACATTTGATGTTTGGAGGTTCCGAAAATATTCCAAAATATGATGAGCCATTGGAACGAGTTGGAGGCGAAAACAATGCTTTTACCAATAGTGATTTCACAAATTATTATTTAACCTTGCCTTTGCAAAGTATAGAAACAGCTTTTTGGCTCGAATCTGACCGAATGAACGAATTGGCTTTTTCCGAAAAGAGTCTAGATGTTCAGCGCAATGTTGTTTCTGAAGAATTTAAACAAGTTTATTTAAACCAACCTTATGGCGACGCATGGCTTTTATTGAAGCCATTGGCTTATAAGGTTCATCCATATCAATGGAATACCATTGGGAAGAAAATTGAACATGTTCAAAATGCAACAATGGAGGATGTTAAAGATTTTTTTAGCAGATTTTACAATCCAAACAATGCTATTTTAGTGATTGCTGGAAATGTTGAAGTTGAGGAGATGAAAACTCTAACTGAGAAATGGTTTGGTTCCATTCCAAAAGGTCCTGAAAATTTGAGGACTTTGCCAATTGAACCGCAACAAACTGAAGCCAGAAAGCAAAAAGTTGAAAATGATGTGCCCTTCGATGTTATTTATAAAGCCTACCACATGTGTGCTCGAAAGGATGAAAATTATCATGCAACAGATTTGGTTTCAGATATTCTTTCAAATGGTAAATCATCTCGACTTTATGAGAATTTAATTGAAAAGCAAAAATTGTTTAGTGATATCAATGCTTATTTGTCCGGTGATATTGAAGAAGGTTTATTTGTCGTAAAAGGTAAGTTGGTAAAAGGCGTTTCAATGGAAGTGGCTGAAGCCGCAATTATTGAGCAATTAGAACTGGTAAAATCGAATTTAATTGATGAAAAAGAGCTTCAAAAGGTGAAAAATAAAATTGAATCTACGTTGGTTTTTTCAGAAATCAGCAACTTAAACAAAGCAATGAATTTGGCTTATTATGAATTACTAGGTGATGCTGCGATGGTAAATGATGAACCTGAAAATTATAGAAATGTAACAGCACAGCAAATAAAAGATCAAGCCAATCTTATTTTCAGAGAAGAAAATTGTTCAACACTTTATTATTATTCAAAGACAAAGTAGAGCCTGCTGATTTTATTTTACAACCCCGAAGTGGGTTGAACGTTAATAACAAAAGTAATTTTCACAAACCAGCGACCCTGAGCGGGTCGAACTTATAAAGAGAACAAATTATGCAAATACTTGATAGAAAAACCGCCCCTGAAATATTCCCGATTAATGAAATTAATTTTATTGAACCACAGAAATCTACACTTTCAAATGGAATCCCTTTGTTTATTGTAAATGCTGGAAGTCAGGATGTAGTGAAAATACAATTTCTATTTAATGCAGGAACAATTTTTCAAAGCAAACCATTAACGGCTTTTATTACAAGTAAAATGCTGACTGAAGGCACAAAATCACATTCTGCTCACGAAATCGCAGATATTTTTGATTTTTGTGGAGCCTTTATTGAAGCTGAAGCTGACAAAGATTTTGCTGTTGTAAATTTATATTTGCTCACAAAATATACTGAACAACTTTTGTCATTATTGGAAGAAATTGTAAAAAATCCAACTTTTCCAAAGGATGAATTAGAAACACTTATGCAGAATAAGAAACAGGAATTCATTGTCAATAATGAAAAAGTGAGCACCATTGCCCGTACAAAGTTTAATGAAATCATTTTTGGGGAAAATCATCCTTATGGGAAAAATGC